>JBPCRR010000282.1:0-11684 GCA_050996645.1 Acidimicrobiales bacterium
GAGTACACCTACTTGATGGCTTGCGGCAAGCCGATCATTGCGGCCATCAACGGCGCATGCGCCGGAATGGCGGTTCCAATAGCGCTGTGCTGCGACCTGCGTTTCATGGCCTCCGACGCCGTGATCCTCACAGCGTTCTCGGAGCGTGGCTTGGTGGCGGAATGGGGGATCAGCTGGCTGCTCCCGCGCCTGGTCGGCTCCGCTGTCGCATTGGATGTCCTGTTCTCTTCCCGCAGAGTCACGGGGGATGAGGCGGCCGCGCTTGGCCTGGTCAATGCGGCGATGCCGGGCTCCGAGCTTCTCGATCACTGCCGTGCCTACGTCGCCCGCCTCGCGGAGCACTGCTCGCCGAGGTCGCTCAGCGTCATCAAGAGGCAGGTGTATGAGCAACTCCACGCCGGCCTCGGACCCGCGGAGAAGGAGGCCCAGAGGTTGATGGTCGACAGCTTCAGGCGCCGGGAGTTCGCCGAGGGAGTGCAGTCGTTCCTCGAGAAGAGGCCGCCGAGCTTCGAGCGGATCGGCGACTGACGCACCGTCGCCGGGGATCGTCCGCAATCCGATCTGCTCGGCCATCCGTAACGTTGGGCGTGCGACGCGTTCGGCTGCCGGTGGAGCAACTCCCCGACGAGGCGTTGCTCGCGAGCGTGGGCCGGGGCGACGACGAGATGACCGTGGCCTTCGTCAGGCGATTCCAAAACCGCGTGTTCGGTGTCGCCTGGACGATCGTGGGCGATCCCGGGATTGCCGATGACGTTTCGCAGCATGTCTTAGAGCGGGCGTGGCGCCACGCCTCCACCTTCGACGCACGACGTGGGTCGGTTTCCGCGTGGCTCATGACCATCAAGAGGAACTTGGCCATCGATGCGGTCCGGGTCCGCAGACCAGCGCCGGTTGACCCCGCCGAGCTGCTCCTGCAGGTCAGCCTGGGCGGCGACGCCCCCGAGCGCCAGATCTTGTCGGCGGAGGTCGCCGAGGACATGCGCAAGGCCCTGAGTCGCCTGCCCCCAGAACAGGCGCGCGCTCTTGTGCTGAGCGGGCTGGTCGGGATGTCCGCCAGCGAGGTGGCTTGTGCCGAAGGGATACCTCTCGGTACAGCCAAGACGAGGATCCGCACGGCCATGGGACGGATGCGAGTTCTCCTCGCGCTCCCCGCGGGAGGGGGGGCACATGCCTGAGAACTCCTGTGAAGAGTTCGCCGACCGGGCCGCCGAGCTGGCGCTGGGGGTCGCCGACGGTCACGAACGCGCCGAAGGGCTCGGCCACGTCCGAGGCTGCAGCTCCTGCCACAGGGACTTGGTCCAGCTCACCGAGGTCGCAGAGAACCTCCTGTTGCTGACTCCCCCCGCCGAGCCGGGCGCCGGCTTCGAGACGCGGGTCATCGAGGCGCTTCGTCCGCGGCCCAAGCGGTTCGCCGCCCGGAGAGTGGCCGTCGCCGCAGTCGCAGCGACGGTGACCCTCGGCGTCGGACTGGGCGCCTGGAGCCTCGGTCGCGGCTCCGGTGACCGCTACCCCGGTGGCCCGCTTGCCAGCGGCGTCCTCGTCGCGTCCTCCCACGAAGTCGGAAGAGTCCTCGTGGTGGGCGGAGCACACCCGTGGGTGTCGGTGGCTGTGCAGGCAGCCGGCGCCGGGCCGGTGACCTGCGTGGTGACCGAGCGCGACGGGCATCAGCTGGCGGTGGGCAACTTCTTGCTGTCCAGAGGCTGGAGCTACTGGGCGGCTCCCATCGGTCAAGTCCCGTCTCCCGTCAGCGGGGCGACGCTGCTTGACAGCAACGGCGCCACGATCGCATCGGCCATCGTCCGTTGACCGGCTGACCGCCGCGACCTCGACGGCAACGGTGACGGTGACGGTCCCGAGCTCGCCGTCCGCTGACGCCAGACGATGGCCGCCAGCAGCAGCAGCAAGGGTCCCGATCCGGGATCGGTGGCCTGGCCGCCGAAGACTCCCCCGAGGTCCTGACCTATGACCCCGACAAATATGGCGGCTCCGGCTCCGGCGATGCAGGCGGCGCCTCTGGTCCCGCCCCACAGAGCACCCAGCCCAGCGAACAGTCCGACCGCCCCGAGGCATACGGCGAACGCCGCGCCCTGGCCGGCGAACAGACGCGACATCGCCGAGCCTACTGCCGCCACCAGGTGCGGCTGCCCCGAAGACGACGCGGCTATCTGGGCAGCGGGCACGCCGGGAGAGTGATTTACCCCCTGCAGCTCCATCAGCGCGCCGCCAGCCCACACCGCCGCCCAACAGGTCCTTGCGGCCGTCGGCCCCAGCCGCGGCTCGCAGCTTTCGCGGCGGGGCCAGATGAGCACAGCGACGGCGCCGTACAGCAGGGCCGGGCCCGGAGCGCCGGTAAGCAGGCTCGTGCCCTCCATCCGCAACCCTCCGAGGCCCTCGCCGATCCCCCAGACGGCCAGCGCCCATGGGATCGACGCCCCGAGCGCCACAGCTGCGCTTCGGCGCCACAACAAGCCGGCGCCGAGTGCCAACTGAATGGTGGCGAACAGCAGGTTCCAGGCGGCGGGGTGAGCCGCGAGGACGGCCACCAGGTGGGAGTCGGCTGAGGACAGAGGGCCGGGCAGGCCCATGATGGCCATCCCGAGGGTGTCTGTGAAGAAGTAAGCGCCGAACATGTGGGGCTGCAGCTGCAGCAGCCCGTCCAGGAGCCAAAGCAGGCCTAGGCAGACCTCCACCCGCCGACGCCACGCGCCGCCCGGCGGGCGCGCTCCCGGAGGCGGATCAATAACCACCCACCCCGCCCGAGCTGCCGGACGAAGCGGGTGCGCTCGTTGAAGCGGAGGCCCCGCCGACGGTCAGGCTGGTGTCCATCCCCAGCTGCTTGTGGCCGTCGACCGGGCAGTACAGTTCATAGGAGCCGGCTTGGAGGGTCACCGTGAGGCTTGCCCGCTGACCGGGCTGCAGCTCGGACGCGAGCTTGCGGTCCGACACGCCCGGCCCGTCGACTTCGAGAGAATGCACCGTGCGCCCTGAGTTGACCACGGTGAGACTGTAGGTCCCGGGCGTGCTGGCCGGCCTCGACAGCGCGATGTGGAACTCGGTCAGGGTGACGGTTATCGGGGTGGCGGACCCGGAGGCGCTCGAGGGGTTGGAGGAGGCAGTATTCGTATGGTTACTGCCGCAGCTCGCCGCCAGGACGGCGGCGGCGGCCATGAAGGCGGCCGCGCCGGCGAGCCTCCAGTTGCGGGAGCCGCCAGATGCAGGGTTTCGCTGTGAGTGTGTCATGCACGGGAGTACGACCGGGGCCCGCGAACGGATTGAAAATTCCGTCGCGCTTCCAACGTCGCGCCGACTGGGCGTGACGCCGAGTAGGGAGACTGATTGAATCAGGTCATGAACGCCGTTGAGGTCGGCGGCCTCATCAAGCGCTATGGCGACATCGCTGCTGTCGACGGGGTCACCTTCTCGGTCGAAGAGGGCGAGATCTTTGCGCTCCTCGGGCCCAACGGGGCTGGCAAGACGACGACCCTCGAGATCCTGGAGGGGTTCCGACAGCGCGACTCTGGCTCTGTCCAGGTCCTCGGCATGGACCCGGGCGAGCGTGGCGACGGCCGGCGGTTGCGCGAGCAGATCGGCCTCGTCCTCCAGGACATCGCGGTGGAGCCCTACCTGACCGTGCGGGAGACCCTGGCGCGAAACGCCGGCTATTACCCGGCTCCACGAGGGGTGGACGAGGTGATCGCCCTCGTTGAGTTGGGGGACCAGGAAGGCCGGAAGGTCAAGGATCTCTCCGGCGGCCAGAAGCGCCGCCTGGACCTAGCTCTTGGCGTCATCGGAAACCCGCGGCTGCTGTTCCTCGACGAGCCGACGACGGGCTTCGACCCGAGCGCCCGACGCGGCGCGTGGCAGGTGGTGCGCGACCTGCGGGCAGCGGGCACGACGATCCTGCTCACGACCCATTACATGGAGGAGGCCCAGCAGCTCGCCGACCGCCTCGCGGTGATCGCCTCGGGCCAGATAGTCGCGGAGGGGACCCCAGCCACCATCGGTGGCAGGGACACCGCGCGGTCTCGGGTCCGCTTCGCGCTGCCATCGGGGTGTGGACCGGCGGACCTGCCGGTGCCTGTCGAGCTCGGAGCGGACGGGCTGGCGGAGATCGAGGTCGACGAGCCCACGGAGGTGTTGCACCACCTGACCGGCTGGGCCCTCGGCGGGGCTGCACGCTGGACCAGCTGACCGTCGACAGGCCGAGCCTCGAGGACGTGTACCTCCAGCTCACGGCCGGGGAACGAGGAGCCAAAGCTTCATGACGGCCGCGCCCGAGGTCCGCCGGCGAAGCGCGCTGGGACTGCTTGCTCATCAGGTGCGCTACGAGCAGCTGTCTTTCTGGCGCAACCCGCAGAGCGCGTTCTTCACGTTCGTGTTCCCGGTCGCGATCATCGTGATCTTCGGCGCCGTGTTCAACAGCGGCAAACACGACTCGTTCTATTTCGGGTTGAGCGGGCTGCAGTACTACATACCCACCATCGCCGCGCTGTCGGTAGTGGGAGCGTGCTACAGCCAGCTCGCGATCAACCTGGCCATGCGCCGCCAGACGGGGATCCTCAAGCGGCTCCGCGCCACGCCGTTGCCCGCCAGCACCTACTTCGGGGGCCTGGTGGCGCACTGCATCACGATCAGCGTGATCGAGGTGGCGATCATCATCGGCGTGGGCACCCTCTACGGGGTCCCGCTGCCGGGCGAGTGGGTGGCGATCATCGTCACCTTGGTCCTGGGGGCAGCGAGCTTCTGCACCCTAGGGGTGGCGGTGGCGTCGCTGGTCCGCAACGCCGAAGCCGCTCCCGCAGTGGTGCAGTTCATCCTCTTTCCGCTGCTGTTCTTGTCGGGGACCTACTTCCCGATCCACTCCTCGACGCTCAACGGCATCGCGGGAGTATTCCCGGTCCGGCCCTTCAACCAGGCCCTCATCGGTTCCTTCGCGCGCCACGCCGGCGTGGACTGGCACAGCCTGGGGGTCCTCTTGGCGTGGGGTGCCGGCGGCGCCCTCCTGGCAGTTCGCCGCTTCAGGTGGGAGCCCCGACCAGGGTGAGGACCTGGCGGGTGAGAGTGACCGCACTCAGCTGACCGGGATCCGGCGCCTCCCGGACCCGGCTGGCTTGGCCAGCCGCACCGTGGGCATGCCCTGGTCGAGCGAGGCCTCGACCTTCTCGGTGTCGATGTCCTCGGGGACATTGAACTCGAAGTGGAACTCTCCGACGGTGCGGCTCCGCCGCCGGAGTTTGCCGACGCGCTGGCCTTCCTTGCGCTCGCCGGCAACGGTCAGGCGGTTGCCCGAGACGTCGATGTCGAGGTCGTCCTTTCTGACCCCGGGCAGCTCGATCTCCGCAATCGAGGCGTCGTCGGTTTCGATGTCGGCCGACGGCGTGTAGGAGCCGTTCACCAGTCCGTCGGAGGGCCAGCGGTTCAAGACCCGACAGCTGGGCTTGCAGGCGCTGCAGCTCGCTCCAAGGGGTCGAGCCCGGCGGCCTGCAACCACCTCCTTTGTCGAGTACCTACTTACTGAATACGAACTTCTATTACATCTAGGCACTCAACTTTGTTCCCCGCCGTGGGCGTTAACGCCGTCGCTTCGCCCCGGCGACCACGATCCGCTGGTAGAGCCCTGCCGGCATCCGCGAGATCATGTCGATGACCTTGGCGTCGGGGCCTATCAGCGCCCGTCGCCTGTCGTGCTCGACAGCGGTGAGGATCTGGCGGGCGGCCTTCTTGGGGGTGGTCAGAAAGGCCTTCTCGAAGTTTCGCCGCGCCTCTTCGGGGTCGCCGGCGACCTCCATGGCGCTCGGGTCCATCCTGGCGTTGCGGGCGATGTTGGTCTTGATGCCCCCGGGATGCACCGTGGTACACGACACGGCCGAGCCCTCGATCTCGAGCTCCATCCGCAGTGCGTCGGTGAACCCACGCACAGCGAACTTCGCAGCGTTGTAGGCCGATTGGGAGGGCACGCTGATCAGCCCGAACACGCTCGACAGGTTGACGACGTGGCCTTCGCCGCTGGCCTTCAGATGCGGCAGGAACGCCTTTGTCCCGTGGACCACTCCCCAGAAGTTGATGCCCATCAGCCACTCCAGGTCGGCGTAGGACATGCCCTCCACCGTGGCGCCCAGGGCCACTCCGGCGTTGTTGAAGATGACATTGACGCGGCCGTGGTCCGCGACCACCTGGTCCGCCCACGCGTACACGGCCTCGCGGTCCGCGACGTCTACCCTCCTCGAGGTGACCTTGACCCCCGAACCCTCGCAGAGCGTGACGGTCTCTGCCAGGCCCGCCTCGGCGATGTCCGACAGCGCCAGCTCGGCTCCCCGTCGGGCCAGCTCGACGGCCAGGGCGCGGCCTATGCCCGACCCGGCTCCGGTGATCGCCGCCACCTTGCCGTCGAAGGACTTCACGACGCGGCCTGGGTGAGCACCGCGGGATCGGGGTTGGAGAACACCATCGCGCCGTCCTCCACACCGCTCAGCTTGAGTGCCCGGTAGTCGCGCAGGTAGCTCTGATGCACTTGCCAGGGGAACTTGGTCCCCTGCTTGGGGAAGCGGTCGGCGGCGCGCAGGATGTAACCCGACGTGAGCCCGAGCAACGGCTGGGGGGTGACCGAGGCGTCGCTGTTAACCGGAGTGCATTGACGCATCCCGTTTGCCCGCATGTGGTTGAGCAGGCGGCACACGTAGTCGCAGGTGAGGTCGCACTTGAGGGTCCAGGAAGCGTTGGTGTAGCCGATGGCGATGGCTAGGTTGGGCACGCCCTCGAGCATCATGCCCTTGTAGGTGAGCCGCGTGGCGAGATCGACCGGCTCGCCGTCGACGCGCAGCTCGACGCCTCCGACGAAGACCAGGTCCAGCCCTGTGGCGGTGATGATGATGTCGGCGATGAGCTCCTCGCCGGACTGGAGCTTGAGCCCCTTCTCCGTGAAGGTCTCTATGTGATCGGTCGCCACCGAGGCCTTGCCGCCCTTGATAGCCTTGAAGAGGTCGCCGTCCGGCACCACGCATAGCCGCTGGTCCCACGGGTTGTACTTGGGGGTGAAGTGGGTGTCGATGTCGTAGCCGTCGGGAAGCTGGAGCTCGAGCTGCTTGCGGAGGAGCTTCTTGACGGGGCCGGGCCAGCGCTGGCTGATCTGGTAGGAGGCCTGGGTGGTGAGGGCCTTGTACCACCGGATCAAGGGGCCCGACCACCTTGCCGGCAGCAGCCGCTTGAGCACCTCGGCGATCGGGTCCTTCGCCGGCAGGGAGGCGATGTAGGTGGGCGAGCGCTGAAGCATGGTCACGTGCTCGGCCGTCGCGGCCAGTGAGGGGATGAGAGCCACGGCGGTGGCGCCGCTGCCGATCACCACGACTTTCTTGCCCGCGTAGTCGAGGTCGTCGGGCCACGCCTGGGGGTGCACGATGGTGCCTTCGTAGCGGTCCATCCCAGCGAAGTCCGGGAGGTAGCCGCGGTCGTAGCGGTAGTAGCCGCTGCAGGAGAAGATGAAGCCACACGTGACCTCGAACGACTCCCCGGTGTCGGCGCGCTCGGCGGTCACGTGCCAGCACGCATCGTCGCTGACCCACTCGGCTCGGGTCACCCGGCGGTTGAAGCGGATCTTTTTGTCAACCCCCGTCTGCGCTGCGGTCTCCTTGATGTAGCTGAGGATCGAGTCGCCGTCCGCGATCGTCTTTTCGCCGTCCCACGGCCTGAACGAGTACCCGAGGGTGAACATGTCGGAGTCCGAGCGGATGCCGGGATAGCGGAACAGGTCCCAGGTGCCGCCGATCGCGTTGCGCCCCTCGAAGACCGCGTACGACGCCCAAGGGCAGTCGCGCTCAAGGTAGGCGCCGGCACCGATGCCCGACAGCCCGGCGCCGATGACCAGGACGTCGAAGTGCTCGGCGGACCCCACCTGGCTCACGCGGCCGATCCGGCTAGAAGCTCGTTGAGGGTCCCGTTCTCGCCGAAAAGCTCGGTGCGCCACTTCTCGATCAGCGCACTCGTGTCGCGGTCGTCGGGGTGGAAGTCGGGGCGGTTGTAGTCCTTCAGCTGCAACCACAGCTGCTTGCTCACCAGCGGCGAGCGGCGGAACGTGCGAAGGCTTCGCCACAGGCGCACCGGCCTGTAGGTGGCCCGGTCGAGCAGCATCGAGACGAAGATCTGCACGGCCATGCCGACGACGAAGCCGAAGCGCAGGAAGTTCATCGTCATGACCCGCGTCCGCTCGCTGCCGCCGACCGCCTTGTAGACGTCGAAAGCCACCGCCTTGTGCTCGGACTCCTCGAGCGCGTGCCATAGGAAGAGGTTTCTCACGGCGTTGTTGCCGAACTCGTTGCGGACCTCCTCGTTGGTCATCACCAGCTCCGCCAGCGTGGCGGTGAAGTGCTCGAGGGCGGCGGTCACCGCCAGGTTGGACTTGGGGGACATGAGTCGCTCGCGGATGGCCAGCCCCTTGCGGGTGATGGCCTCGACCTGCTTGGTCGGGTACCCGTGCTGGGCCATCCGGGCGTTGAAGTCCCGGTGCTCGCGCCCGTGCACCGCCTCCTGGCCGATGAAACCGGCGACCTGGTGCTTCAGCGCAGGGTCGGCGATCCGGTCCCGGAAGCGGCGGACCGAGCGTACGAAGAAGTCCTCGCCGTCGGGGAACACCGCGGACAGCGCCACCGCTAGGTGGCTGAGCAGCACGTCGCCGTCTGCGGCGAAGTGCTTCGGCACGTCCTTGAACGACTCGTCGAAAGAGATCCGCCTGGTGGGGATCTTGCGGTCGGCGTTGCGGGTCTGTGGCATGAGGTTCCTCTCTACGATCCAGGGCAGCAGGGATCCAGAGCAGCAGGGATCCAGGGCAGCGGGGTTACGAGGAAGTGTAGACGACTTGAGGATTTTACTCAAGTCCTCATTTCCTTGTGCTACGATCGCGCGTCGTGGAAGTGGCCGAAGCTGTGCAGTCCAAGGAAACTGTCCAGTCCAAGGGAGCCCAGACCCGCCGCGCCGTGCTGGACGCGGCGATCGCCCGTTTCGGCAGGGAGGGGTACCGCTCGACCTCGGTGGCCGACATAGCCAGGGACGCGTCGGTCGGCGGCACTGTTGCCTACGCGTATTTCCCCAACAAAGAGGCGCTGTTCCTCGCTGCGGTGGACGAGGACGCCGCTGGGGTGATCGGCGAAGGCCTCGCCTTCGCGATGCGCGAGCCGAGGATCCAGCAGTGGCCCCAGACCCTCACCTTCGCGCTGGTGGCTGCGCTCGACCGCCACCCCCTGGCTCGCCGGCTCCTCGCGGGGCTGGAGCCGGAGGTCACCGAGCGGGTGCTGGAGATACCAGCCTTGGCCGAGCTCAGAAAGGCCTGCGCCGAGCGGTTGCGCAACGAGCAGGCGGCGGGAACCGTGCGCTCCGACATCGACGCCGTCCCGATAGCCAACGGCCTGGTCGCCATCATGCTCTCGCTGCTCATGTCGGTGGTCCAGATCGGCCCCGGCGCAGCAGCGGTCTACGGCGATGACGTGGCCGCGGTGTTCAAGGCCGCCATTGAGCCGCCATCGAGCGGACGTCTCGTTGAACGCCGGCAGACCACATCTGTCACATCGTAGACAGTGACGTTATAAAATGGTTAGATAAGGGTAGAGCCAGGACGGCCACTTTCCCGACTCTGGCTAGGAGGAGAACAAGCCCATGACTGCTACAGCGCTCATCCCGTCAGGGCACGTGGAGGGCCATCCGATCGAACGGCGCATGGTCCGCTTCGACTGGTCGGACACCCCGGCGCACTGGGTGCCCGGCGACCAGTTCACCAGCCATGTGATCAATGTGCTTCACCTGCTGCTGCCTCCGGGCGAGCGCTGGTTCATAGAGGTGGTCAACCGCGCCCGCCCGCTGGTCAAGGATGCCGAGCTGCAGGAGTCGATCAAGCCGTTCATTCAGCAGGAGTCGTGGCACGCCCAGGCGCACGCCATGGTCCTCGACCACCTGGCGCGCCAGGGCATCGACACCAAGCCCTACACGGATCGCCTAGAGGCCATGTTCGCGGGCTGGCTCGGCGGGGAGCACGCCAATTGGCCTGGCCCGCTGCGGCGGTTCTGGGGTCGGCGCAACCTCGCCGCGGTCGCCGCCATCGAGCACTTCACCGCGGTGCTCGGCCACTGGATCCTCGTCAACCGGGCCCTCGAGGAGGCGGGCGCCGACCCCGAGATGATCGACCTCTTGCGCTGGCACGGAGCAGAGGAGGTCGAGCATCGCTCGTTGGTCCTCGACGTGCATCAGGCGGTCGGCGGGGGTTGGCTCCAGCGGACCACGCAGATGCTGCTTGCCGCGCCGATGCTCGCCGCTTGGTGGGTGGCGGGGGTGCGCTACCTCGCCGCCCACGATCCGAAGTGGAGCGGGCCGGGGCCGCGCTGGCGCGACTACTGGCGCGCTGCGCGGGAAGGTCGCCTCCCCACCGCGCGGGAACTGCTCGGTGGGGTGCCCAAGTACCTGAAGCCCTCCTACAACCCGAGCCAGGAGTTCTCGACCGAAGAGGCGCTCGCCTACATCGCCCGCTCCCCGGCGGCGCAAGCTGCCGCGGCTCGCCGGGCGTCGGCGCCGGCCGAGCCGGCCGCCGACTAACGCACACCCCTGCGCAGGCGCCCCACGGCGCCATCGGCGATACTTCTGCGATGGCTGGTCCCAGCATCTTGGCTCGCAACGTCTTGGGCGGCGCGTTGGAGCCCTGTGGCACCGATCCGCTGACGGGTTTTTACCGCGACGGCTGTTGCACCACCGGGCCCGAGGACGTTGGCAGCCACACCATCTGCGCAGTGGTCACGGCTGAGTTCCTCGACCACCAGCGCCGCATCGGCAACGACTTGAGCACTCCCCGGCCCGAGTACGGCTTCCCCGGATTGGTGCCGGGGGACAGGTGGTGCGTCACCGCAATCAACTGGCTGCGCGCCCATTACGACGACGCCGCCGCGTACGTGGTGCTGGCGTCGACACACGAGAGGGCGTTGGAGGTCGCTCCCCTCCCCGTGCTCGAGGAGCACGCTGTCGACGTACCCGCGAGCCCGGGAACATTGGAGGGCTGAGCGGATGCGCTTCGGCAGCGAGGTGACGCTCACCGGACCCTGGCGGTCGCCGGCGCAGATGCTCGCCGAGCAGTCCGTAGCGGGCCGCAAGAGCGTCCACGACGACGCCACGGCCGCTTCGATGGGGCTCGCCGGGGCTCCGATCGAGGGTCCAACCCACTTCAGCCAGTTCGATCCGTTGGCGGTGACACTGTGGGGACTGGCCTGGTTCGAGAACGGTTGCATCAGCAGCCACTTCCGCACCATGGTGGTCGAACGCGAGGAGGTGCAGGCGACCATGACCACCGCCGGCGAGGTCGCCGCGCGCATCGGCGCGCGGAGGCGAGACGGTACGCCGGTGCTGGTCGGATCGGCGTCCATCGGCCCCGACCACCCGCCGGGCGAGCTCGACGGTCGGGTGCCGGCGCCGGGCGACCCGGGCCCAGGCGATCTCTTCGTCATCGATCGCATGGAGGTCGGCATGTCCCGCAGCGGCGAGCTGGTGTCGATCGGCTACGACGAGGACAACGGTGAGGGCTACCCGTTCTCGTTGTCCGACAAGCTGTCCCGGATCACCGAGCCACACCCGTGGTACACCGACGAGGGGGCTTCCACCTCGCCGTGGGGGAGGCCGATACTGCCCATCGAGATGATCAGCGTCCTCACCAGCAAGGC
>JBPCRR010000321.1:0-6243 GCA_050996645.1 Acidimicrobiales bacterium
GCGCTACCGCCCTGGCTGCGACCTGGGACGTTGACCTGGTCCAGAGGGTGGGGGTCGAGCTGGGCTCCGAGGCCAGGCTCAAAGGGGCCCAGGTCCTTCTCGCTCCGACAGTCAACATCCACCGCCATCCACTCGCCGGGCGGAACTTCGAGTGCTTCTCGGAGGACCCCTACCTCACCGGGCGAATGGCCTCGTCCTACATCGAAGGGGTCCAGAGCGAGGGCGTCGCAGCCTGCATCAAGCACTTCGCGTGCAACGACTCGGAGTTCGAGCGCTTCACGATCTCGTCGGAGGTGCCGGAGGTGGCCTGGCGCGAGATATACCTCCGGCCCTTCGAGATGGCGATCACCACTGCGCACCCATGGGCGCTCATGGGCGCTTACAACAAGCTCGGCGGGACGTGGTGCTGCGAGCACCCGGGCCTGCTCACCTCGGTGCTTCGAGACGAGTGGGGCTTCGACGGGGTGGTCGTGTCGGATTGGTGGGGCACCCATTCGACCGCGGAGGCGCTCCACGCCGGCTTGGACCTGGAGATGCCAGGGCCGCCCGTGCACCGCGGGCCGCAGCTGTTGGTGGCCCTGCAGCAAGGCTTGGCCACCGAGGCGCAGGTGGACACCGCTGTGCGGCGCCTGCTCACTGCGATGCAGCGGACCGGTCGCCTGCGCACCCCCTCGCCAGCGCTGGAGCACGAGCGCAGCGGCGACACCCCCGAGCGACGCGAGGTTGCCCGCCAAGCAGCCCGTGGCGCGATAGTCCTGCTGAAAAACCGGCCCGTGGGCGCCAGCAGGCTCCTGCCACTCCCCGACCGTGGGCGCATCGCTGTCATCGGACCGAACGCCAACTCGCTGAACATCATGGGCGGCGGCAGCGCAGCGGTGTCGCCGTACCACGCGACAAGCGCCCTCGAGGGCCTCCGCGCCCGCTTCGGCAATGCCGAAGTGGTCCACGAGGTCGGCTGCTCGATAACTCCTTTCCCCTCCCACTTGGACATGCGATGGGTCCACACTCCGAGCGGCGAGGAGGGCATCGAGTGCGAAGTGCTCGCCTGCGAAGACCCTTCTGGCCCTGACGTGCTCAACCGCACGGTCCTTCACCGGCCGGTGATGACGGGCGAGTCGTTCCCCGACCGCTCTCGCGCTGCGCGATGGCGAGCAGTGCTGACCCCGCCGCGTTCGGGCAGGCACCTGTTCCAGGCTTCCGCGGCGGGACGCTTCAGGGTCCTGATCGACGACGTCGTTGTGGTGGACGCCTGGGACCGGGCCGACGTCGGTCAGCCCGGTCGTTTCAGCGGCGACGTCGAGCTCGCCGAGGGGCGCGCGCACGCCCTACGCGTCGAAGTGGGGTCGGGGCCGCGCCCCGCCGGCATGGCTGGGGTCTTCGGCGGGTTTGAGCTGCGCTGCGCTCCCCCCGGGACCTCCTTCGAGCAGGCGGTGGAGGCGGCCGGCCGGGCTGACGTCGCGGTGGTGGTGGTCGGGACGAACTCCGACACCGAAACCGAGGGCAGGGACCGCAAGTCGATGGACCTTCCAGGCCGCCAGGCCGACCTAATACGCGCGGTCGCCGCGGCAAACCCGGCGACCGTGGTGGTGGTAAACGCCGGCGCTCCGGTGACGATGGACTGGGCGGACGACGTGCCGGCGGTGCTGCAGTCGTGGTTCCTCGGCCAAGAGACGGGCGCCGCGCTCGCCGACGTGCTCAGCGGTGACTTCGACGCAGCGGGACGCCTCCCAACGACGATCCCCCGCCGGCTCTCCGATACCCCCGCGCACTCGAGCTACCCCGGCCGCGACGGCAAGGTCAGCTACGACGAAGGGTTGCTCGTGGGGTACCGTTGGTACGACACACGCGGCGTCGAGACGGCTTATCCGTTCGGCCACGGGCTCTCATACACCACCTTCGACATAACGCGAGTGCGAGCTGCGCCGGAAGGCGCCGGCGTACAAGTCTCGGCCGAGATCGCCAACACCGGCGCTCGCCACGGCTCGCAGGTCGTGCAGGTGTACGTTCGCGCCGCGCGACCCCGACCCGGCCGGCCAAGCAAGGAGCTAAAGGGCTTCGTCAAGGTTGAGCTCGACGCGGGCGAGACGAAGCAGCTGAGCTGGGTACTCGACGCGTCGGCGTTCACGGTCTGGGATCCCGATGTCCACGGCTGGACACCGCTAGGCGGCGAATGGGAGATCCTCGTGGCGACCTCGGCCGAGGAGGTCGCCGGCGCTGCCCGCGTCGTCCTGTAACAAGGGCTCGCGGCACCATGGGCATCTCGCGTCGGAGGGACCGGGTGACGGTAACGTAATCTGCCATGAGCACACCTCGTGCGCTGAGCGGGCCCGACGCGCCGCGGCGTCAGATAAATGCGCACCGTCGCGAGCAGCTGCTCGACGCCGCTGCCGAGCTCCTGGCTGAGAACGGCCGCACGGGCTTCACCATGGAGGGCATCGCCACCCGCACCGGCGTGAGCAAGGCGCTGCCCTACCAGCACTTCGCGAACGCCGACCAGGCCTTGATCGAGCTGTACCGGCGCGAGATCGGCTGGCTGACCAGGCGTATAGCTGCGGGCATGGAGGCCGCCGGCGAGCTCGACGACGCGCTGCGTGCGGCGGTGCGGGAGTACTTCTTGGCGGTGGACGCGCGCGGAGCGGTGCTCGCCGCGCTGGCGGGCCCGGGCTCGGATGTGCCGGCGCTGGTGGAAGCGTCGCAAGGGTCGGCGCCCAACTACGTGGCCGAGCTGCTGGTTCGCGACTACGGCGTCAGCCCGAAGCGGTCGGAGATCCTCGCCGCAATCGTCGCCAGCATCGTGATCGCCGCCAGCGAGGCTGTGGCGCGCGGCCTTGGCACCCGCCGGGACGCCGAGGAGGTCGCGGCGTCGAGCGTGCTCGCAGCGGTACACGCCGAGCAGGGTGGCGCCAAGGCAGCTCGTCGAAAGGCCCGGGATCCCAAAGCACCGGGTCCCAGAGCACCGGATCACAGCCATTCCAGGAGCACCCAGTCGCTCCAAGCCCCCTAGAGGGCTCTACGCCGGTCAGCTGCCAATGCGTCCGCGGCGTAGGACATGAAGCGGCGGTAGTCGACCTTGCCGTTCGGCGCCCGTCCCACCGTGGCCACCCAAAGGACCCGCTTGGGAGCCTTGTAGCCAGCCAGGCGGTCCTTGACCCAGGCAATCAGTTGGGACTCGTCGGGCGGCTGGGACTCGTTGGGCGGCTGGGACTCGTTGGGCAGCCGGGACTCGTTGGGCAGCTGGGACTCGTTGGGCAGCTGGGACTCGTCGGAGCCCCGGCCACGCAGGGTCTCCACGACCGCAACCACCATCTCGCCGAAGCGGTCATCGGGGACACCGACGACCACGGCGTCGGCCACGTCGGGATGGGTCTTGAGCGCCTCCTCCACCTCCTCGGGAAAGATCTTCTCGCCGCCGCTGTTGATGCATCCCGAGCCCCGGCCCAAAAGCTTGACCACGCCACCGCGCTCGACCGTCGCGAAATCGCCGGGGACCGCCCAGCGCTCGCCGTCGATGATCCGGAAGGTGGCGGCGGATTTATCGGGGTCCTTGTAGTACCCGATGGGGCCCCGCCCCCTCATGGCCACCAGCCCACGTTGCCCCGACCCGGGCACGACGTCTCGCCCTTCCTCATCTAGGACGCGGGTGTCCGCGCTCAACACGAACCCCCCGGTGCCTGCGGTCCCTTTCGCGCTGGATCGGGACTGGGCCACACCGAGAGCCTCTGACGACCCGAGGGAATCGACCATCAGCAAGCGGGGCTGGTGACGCAGGAGTCCAGCCTTCACCTCTTCGGACCACATCACCCCCGAGCTGATCACCAGCCAAAGCGACGAGAGGTCCCAGCGGTCGGGCTGGTTGTCCAGGCACCGCAGCAACGGCTTGGCGAAGGCGTCCCCGACGATCACGAGCTGAGTGACCCGGTGTTGCTCGATCGTGTCCAACAACCGCTCCGCGTCGAAGTGGTGCCCTGCAGGCATCACGATCGCTCCCCCGCCGTCGAGCACCGACATGGCCGTGAACAACCCCGTGCCATGCATCAGCGGCGGTCCAGGGAGCAGTCGGGTAGGAGCGTGTACCCCGGGAGCGCGCAGTGCCTTGCGAACATCGTCGGGACCTCCGTGCTCGGGATAGCGGACGTCCGCAGTGCGGTTGAGCACGGAGAACAGGTCATCCTGGCGCCACATGACCCCCTTGGGCATCCCGGTGGTCCCACCCGTGTATACGAGCAGAAGGTCGTCGCCCCGCCGGCCCCACGGCGCCGTCACGGGAGTCGTTCGTGGGCGCCCGACCGGCTGCGAAGTGGCGGCGTCCTCGTAGGGCATCGCCCAGCGCGGGCACGGGCCGTTGCCGACGTGGAGCCAACAGCGCACCGCCGGCAGGCGGTGCCGGATCGCTTCGATGCGAGAGGTGAAGTCGTCGTGGAACACCACCGCGTCGACGTCGGCGTTGTCCCACAGGTACGTGAGCTCGCCCTCGGCATAGCGGTAGTTGGTGTTGACCGGGACGAGCCCGGCCTTGAAGCAGGCGAACATCGACTCCAGGTACTCAGGAGTGTTGTACAGGTATTGGGCCACCTTGGCCTGACGCCCCAGACCGGCGTCGAGGAGCACTTGGGCCACGCCGTTGGCCCTGGTGTCGAAGTCCGCCCAGCGGAGCTCTCGGTCGCCCTGGATCATCGCGGCAGCACCGGGGCGCTCGGAGGCCACCACCTCCCAAACCTCGGCGAAGTTCCAGCTGGACATCCCGCGAATCCTACAAGTCGCCTGCTACCAGCTCACCGTGCCTACCGGCCTCCCGCGGCCCCCGCGTCGGTCAGCTCCCAGTGCGAAGGGGTACCGACCCGCTCCCGGATCACCCCCATCGCTTGAAGCGCCTGCAGATGCGCCAGCGTCTCGCCCAGCGCGGCGCGTCGCATGAAGCCCTGGATCCGCTCCCATGGCCGCGACCAGGTGAGGTGGGCCGCGATTCCCCAGCTCGTGGTGGTGCCGTCCTTGATGGCCTGCACCGCCTCCGAGAAGCGATCCCGGTGGTGGGCCTTGAGCTGGTCGACCCGGCCCTGCAGGCCGACGAAGCGGTGTTCGTGAGCAGGGAGGACCTCGTCGGTTGGGTAAGCCGCCACCTTGTCCAGGGATTCCAGGAAGTCCCCCAAAGGATTGGGGCCGGCCTGCGGATGAAAGGAAATGTTCGGGGTGATCCGCGGCAGCACGTGGTCGCCCGACAGCATCAGGCGATGTCCGGCCTCGTAGAAACAGAGGTGCCCGGGCGAGTGGCCCGGGGTCCAGATCGCGCTGAGCTCCCACCCGGGGACCTCGGGCTTGTCGCCGTCTTCGATCAACACGTCGGGCTTGACGGCCCAGACGAAGGACCGCACCGGCATAGATGCCTGCTGGAGCGACTCGAGTTCCTCGAGGGGGGCTCCGTGGCGACGCAGCATGGTGGCGATCTCTCCGAGCAACGCGGCTGGCTCGTCGTAGCGGTCCTTGATCAACGCTGCGTCGGCGGGGTGTAGGGCGATCCACGCACCGGAGGTCTCACGCACCCGCCCGGCGAGGCCGTAGTGGTCCGGGTGGATGTGGGTGACGATCACACCTTGGACGTCGGCCATCTCGAAGCCCACCTTGGCGAGTCCGGACTCGAGGGTGTGAAATGCGTCGTCGGTGTTCCAGCCGGCATCGATCAGATACGGCCCGCGGTCGGTCTCGAACACGTAGACCAGCACGTATCGCAGCGGGTTGTTCGGGATGGGCACCGGCAGGCTCCAAAGCCCGGGGCGAACACGCTCGACTGGCGGCAGGGGGGCTTCGACTCGTTTGGGATCCGACATGGTCGCCAAGCTTGCCATCCCCATAGTCTTGGCGTCATGTGCCGCAACATCACCACCCTGCGAGGCTTGCAACCCGAGGCCACCCCAGCCGAGGTCGAAGCCGCCGCCCGCCAGTACGTTCGCAAGGTCAGCGGCGTGCAGTCCCCGTCGCAGGCAACTCGTGACGCAGTCGAGTCGGCGGTCTCGCGGGTCGCCGCGGCTACCGCGGAACTGTTGGCGGCCCTGCCGCCGCGGCGTCAACCGCCTCCCACCCTTCCGCCGTTGCGCCGGATGGCCGCCGGGCGCGGAGTCGCCTGCCCGTTGCCTCAAGTCAAATCCTCCGGGAACGGTGATTCATTGCCTCACCAAGAATCTCCGGATGGCGGGACTTGTTGAATGACCGGTTCACCCGGGGTCTGACGGGAGCTGGCGCTTTGGAGAG
>JBPCRR010000350.1:0-15096 GCA_050996645.1 Acidimicrobiales bacterium
CCGCGGGGCGCCCCAGCGCCGGCGCGCCCGGAGTGGTGTCGGGATGCAGCGGCCGCCAGGTCCCGACCGACCCGTACTCGCCGGCGTGCGTCAGCTTCAGCGGCAACAACGGCGGAGCGACCAGCCGCGGCGTGACCTCCAACTCCATAGCGGTCACCTACCGGATACCGGCGGACAACATCACGAGCGTGGAGAGCGCCATCCAGCAGGTCGCCGGGAAGTACAACGCCAGCCGCTTCAACGACACTGCTGAGTCGGTGAAGCGCACCCTCGACGACCTGATCACCTACTTCAACCAGCACTTCCAGATGTACGGACGCAAGATGGTGCTCCACGAGCTGAAGGGCCAGGGCCAGCTCACCCAGGAGATAACCGATGCGGGCCAGGCCCAGGCACAGGCCGACGCCTTGACCGCTTCGAGCGTCGGAGCCTTTGCCGACATCAGCGCTTTGTCCCAGCCCTACGCCGAAGCGCTCAGCGCCCAGAAGATCATGAACTTCGGGGTGCCCTACATGTCCCAGCCCTGGTTCGAGGCCCACGCTCCTTATTCGTGGAGCTTCTTCCCGAACTGCACCGACCTCGGCGACGAGTCGGCGGCGGTCCTGGTCAAGCAAATCGCCCCACAGAAGGTGACCTTCGCCGGCACCGGCGTCGCCAACGGCCAGCCACGCAAGATCGCCACCATCGCCCCCGACAATCCGGTGTACCAGCAGTGCGCCAGCAGAGTGACCTCGGCCATGGCTGCAGCGGGCTACCCCGTGACGGCCAACATCAGCTACACGCTCGACCTCTCGCAGCTGTCGCAGGAAGCCGCGAGCATGGCCCAGCAGATCGTCAATGACGGGGTCACGACGGTGGGCTGTGCCTGCGATCCGATCACACTCGTCTACCTGACAGCGGACCTGGAAAACGCCCACTACCTTCCCGAGTTCTTGAACGTCGGGGCCGCGTTCACGGACATCGACTTGGTCGGCCAGCTGTTCGACCAGGGCTCGTGGGCTCACGCAGCAGGTATCACCAACAACGGCGCGGTACCGCCGTATGGAGGCTCGATCGGGTACTTCGCGGCCAAGTCGGTCGACCCCGGCAACCCGCCGGCGCACATCGTCGACATCATCTACGAGGATCTTTACCTCCTTGCCCTCGGGATCCAGCTTGCTGGCCCAGATCTGACGCCGAGCAACTTCCAAGGGGGGATGTTCAACTATGGCGGTGGCAACGGCGAGTTCGGGCCGTGGACGTTCAACGTCGGAGGCCAGGGCTTTTGGACTCCGCAGCACCAGTTCCGTTACGAGTGGTGGAACCCCAATGCGATATCCAGCTTCGATCAGGAAAAGGGCGCGTGGACCGTAGGCTCCAGCTACTTGGGCGCCAGGGACGTTCCCAACGCACCGGCTCCGGTCTTCCCAAACGGCCCTCAATGAGCTTGCGGGATCGCGCGCCCAGGATCAACGGACCCGTCGCGCTCGGCGCCGCCGTTGTGGCGGGGGTATTGGTGCTGACCCAGGCCGATCCGCACAAGGTCCCACTCGGCACCGTCCTCTACGGCGTGCTCTACGGCAGCCTCAACGGTTTGCTGGCGCTCGGCTTGGTGCTGACCTACCGGGTGACGCGTGCGATCAACTTCTCCTACGGTGCAATGGGCGGGCTGCCGGCTGGGATAGCTGCTTCTTTGTACCTCGGTCACCGCTGGCCCTGGTTCGTGATAGTCCTTCTCGCGCTGGTCATCGGGGCGGCGGTCGGCATGGGTGTCGGGGCGTTGTTCAACTGGCGGTTCACCAACTCCCCCCGGCTCGTGCTCACGGTGGCGAGCATCGGGGTCGCGCAGCTTCTCGGTGGCGCCGCGCTTTACGTTCCGCGGTGGTTTCACGGCCCGGCTCTCATAGCGAGCTTCAAGACCGGCTTGTCCGGATGGCACGGCGAGATCAAACCGGTGCTGTTCAACGGCAACGACATGGTGGTGGTCTGTGTCGTACCCGTGGTCGTGCTCGGGGTGGCCTGGTTCCTGCTCGGCACCGACGCGGGCCGCGCGGTTCGGGCGATTGCCGACAACCCTGACCGCGCCCGGCTGCTGGGCATTCCCGCCCGCCGGCTCCTCCTGGGCGTGTGGACCATCAGCGGGTTGGTGGCCGCCGCCTCGGTGATCCTTGCAGCGCCTCGCGCAGGGGTTCCGCTCGACGCCGCAGCGGGCCCGGCGCTGCTGTTGGCACCCTTGGCCGCAGCGGTCGTGGCGCGCATGGAATCGCTGCAGGTCGCGTTTGTCGCCGCAGTGGCCCTCGGAGTGCTCGAGTCGGTGGTTCGCCTGGACATCTCCAAGCAGTCGGTCGAGACCCCGATCTTCCTGGGCGTGATCCTGTTGGCTCTCCTCACCCAACGTCGCTCCGAAGGCCGAGCCGAGTCCGCCGAGGAGTCGTCCTGGTCTGCCGCGGGGGTGCTTCGCCCGGTGCCCGAAACGCTCCGGGGTCTCGGGGAGGTCCGGGCCCTGCGATTCGCGACCGCCGCGCTGCTAGGCGTCGTTGCTCTGTCCCTGCCGGCGCTGCTCGGCCCAGCGCACCTTCTCGAGGTGACCGATGGCTTGGTGTTCGGCCTCGCGGGCCTCTCCTTGGTGGTGCTCTCGGGCTGGGCGGGCACGATCAGCCTCGGCCAGTTCGCCCTGGTCGGCGTGGGCTCGATAGTCGCGGGCGACCTGATGATGCACCTCAACCTGGACTTCTTCCTGTCCATGGTCGCGGCTGGCGTGGCGGGAGCGGCGGCGGCGGTCATTTTGGGCTTGCCGGCGTTGCGGGTGCGAGGGCTGTACCTCGCGGTCACCACTCTCGCATTCGCGGTGGCCGCGAACGACTTCTTCATCAACCCAACCAACTTCGGCAAGCAACTCCCCTCGGCCGTCCTTCGCCCGGTGCTATGGAAGCGCTTCGCGCTGTCGAGTACCGGGGACCTGTACTACCTGGCTCTCGGTCTGCTGGTGAGCGCGGTAGTGCTCACGCGTGGGATACGCAAGTCCCGCGCGGGCCGGGCGATCTTGGCGACCCGGGACAACCTTCGCGCCGCCGAGGCGGCAGCCGTGCCGACCGCCCGCACCCGCCTGACCGCCTTCATGATCGCCGGCGTCATAGCCGGAGTCGCCGGGGCCCTATACGTGGCCGTCCTGGGGAGTGTCGGGTACCAGACCTTCCAGCCTGCGGACAGCATCACGGTCTTCTCCATGGTGGTCATAGGAGGCCTCTCCTCGATCGCGGGCTCCCTCGCCGGGGTGGCGCTCATCCAGTGGCTGGGCATCGCCTTTCCCCAGCTGCAGATCCTCTTGACGGGAGTTGGACTGCTGGCGGTCCTGCTGTTCTTCCCCGCCGGCCTCGCCGGCCTCTTCGAGACGTTGCGCGACCGGACGCTCGTCGCGATCGCCAAGCGCCGGGGCCTCGACACGAGCGTCTGGGCCGACGCGACCCCCGAAGGCACGCCTGCGCGCGAGCCAATGGCGGAGCCTGTCCAGGACGCCGAAGGTGTGCTGCTCCGCTGCGCCGGAGTCGACGCGTCCTACGGCCACCTGCAAGTGCTGTTCGGCGTAGATCTCGCCGTACGCGAAGGCGAGATTGTGGCGCTGCTCGGCACCAACGGGGCGGGAAAGTCGAGCCTGCTTCGAGCGGTGACCGGGTTGCTCCCGGCAAGCGGCGGAAGGATCACCTTCGACGGCAAGGACATCACCACCGAGGCAACCGAGTCGATCGCGACAAGGGGCCTCACGATGATGCCCGGCGGGCGCGGGGTGTTCGCATCGTTAACCGTCTCGGACAACCTCAGGGTCGCTTCCTGGCAGATTCGCGGCGATCCTCGTGCCGCAGCCGAAGCCCGGGACAGCGCGGTCACCCTTTTCCCGATCTTGGGGGAACGGTCGAGTCAACTGGCTGGGAACCTCTCGGGCGGGGAGCAGCAGATGTTGTCGCTCGCGATGGCGTTCATGGCCAAGCCCCGGATCCTCTGCATCGACGAACTGTCTCTCGGTCTGGCTCCAACGGTGGTGTCCAAGCTCATCGACGCCGTCCGGAACATCCATCGCCAAGGCGTCACGATCGTGATTGTGGAGCAGTCGGTCAACGTCGCTTTGTTGTTGGCCGAGAAGGCGACTTTCCTGGAGAAGGGCCAGGTCCGCTTCAACGGCGTCGCTGGCGACCTACTGGAGCGACCAGATCTGTTGCGGGCGGTCTTCATCGGGCACGCCGACGCCGCACCCGTGGCACCGAGACGGCCGAAGGGTCCGGGGAACGGGGTGAGCGGTCGCGGCAATGCCGCCAAGAGAGCGGCCGAGGTGGCCGGCGCCCCAGCGCTCGAATGCCGGGGCCTGGTCAAGCGCTTCGGCGGGATCGTCGCGGTCGACCATGTCGACCTGGCGGTGATGCCGCGAGAGGTGGTTGGCCTCATCGGCCACAACGGCGCCGGCAAGACCACCCTGTTCGACCTCATATGCGGGTTCTTGACCCCCGATGACGGCGTCGTGCTGATCGACGGGGAGGACGTCACCGACTTCCCACCCCACGAGCGGGCCAGGTGGGGGCTGGGACGCTCGTTCCAGGAAGCCAGGCTCTTCCCGAGCCTTACTGTCGCCGAGACGATCTCCGTCGCACTGGAAAGGCATTTGGCCTCGAGGGAGCCGTTCGCGGCGGCGTTCCGTATGCCGGCGTCGACCGATTCGGAGGCAGCTGTCGCGGCGCGCGTCGACGAGGTGATCGAGATGCTTGGGCTCGGGGCGTTCCGCCGCCGCCCCACCGGGGAGCTGTCCACCGGCACCCGACGGATCGTCGAGTTGGCCTGTGTCGTGGCACAGGGACCCTCGATGCTCCTCCTCGACGAGCCTTCAGCCGGCGTGGCCCAGGCGGAGACCGAGGCACTGGGGCCGTTGCTGCGGCGCGTGGCCGCCGAGACGTCGTGCTCGATGGCCGTGATCGAACACGCCCTGACCCTGCTGTCTGGCTTGTGCGATCGGCTCGTCGCGTTGGAGCTCGGGGCCGTGATCGCGTCCGGCCCGGCGACCGAGGTGCTCGCCCATCCCGAGGTGATCGCGTCCTACCTCGGAACCGACGCCGACCTGGTCGCCCGCTCAGGGCGGCGCCGGGGCAGATCGAAGGCGGCCAAGGCCACAGTGCGCTGACGCGACCAACGGGCGGTCGGCAACAGCCGCCGGTCGTTACTCCCCCGTCATGCCGTCGAGCAGCTCCCGGACGGCGTCGGCGTGGCCGGCGTGCCGCGCCGTCTCGTTGATGAGATGGAGGACCACCCAGCGCAGGTCCTTGCCCTCGGCCCAGCTTGCCGGATCCGATGTGTGGGTTAGGGCCAAGGACGCGACCGCGGCATCCGTGGCGTCGGCGCGCCGGCGGTAGCGATCGGTGACCAGGTCGACAGACGTGTCGTCCCCGGGGTGGAACTCCTCCTCGCTGCGGCTGACATCGGCGTCGCCAAACCCTCCGTCGATCCACCTCCACTCGACGCCGGCGAGGTGGTTGACGATGCCTATCAGCGGGATGAGGTGCCCGTCGGGGGTCCATCGAGACTGGGAGTCATTCACGCCCTCGAGATTCCGGAGCACCGCGCCTCGCAAGTATCGCAGCCACTGGAGCAGCAGCTCCTTCTCGTGGGCGCTGCCGGCTGGAAAGCCGGCGGCGTCGGATGCCATACGAGGACCATAGGGCGTTGGAGCGCCTAGCCTTCGGTGTCGACCTTCGCGATCACAAGGTGCCGGAAATTTCCGATGAGAACTCCCAGGACTCGACCAACCAAGCGGCGATGCTGAGCGACCCGAACGAGTTGCAGGCGACGTATTGGGAAGAACGGTCGACATCTTGGATCGAGGCCGACAAGCACCACGAGCGGGTGAGCGGGACGTTCACTCCCGCCCTCTTCGACGCGCTGTCACTCCGGCCCGGAGAGCGGGTGCTCGACGTGGGCTGCGGCACCGGCCCCACGACCCTGGAAGCCGCCAGGATCGTGGGTCCAACGGGCCACGCCGTCGGGTTGGACATCGCCGAAGGCATGCTGAGCCGCGCGCGGCAGATGGCCGGAGACGAGGGGGTCTCGAACGTCTCGTTTCGACGAGGCGACGCGCAGACCGACGACCTCGGTTCCGAGGCCTTCGACGCTGTGTGCTCCCGCTTCGGTGTGATGTTTTTTGCCGACCCCGTTTCGGCCTTCTTCAACCTTCGAGGCGCCCTCACGGCTGGCGGCCGCGTGGCCTTCCTGTGTTGGAGGACCGTTATCGACAACGAGTGGATGCTCGTCCCGGGCATGGCGGTGCTCAACGTGACCGGCCAGCTCCCGCCGATGCCCGCCGAAGGGGAGCCGGGACCGTTCTCACTCGCCGACGACGCGAGGATCCGCTCGGTGATGGCCGAGGCTGGATTCAGGGACGTGTCGATCGCGCTGCAGGAGCGCACCGTGAGCCTCCCAGAGTCCGAGGTCGCTGACTTCGTCACGATGGCCTCCAAGATCGGCGCCATGGGCGAGGCCCTGCGAGAGATCACGGACCCCTCCGTCACGAACGCGGTCCTCGAGGGGCTGCGCTCCGCGATCGAGGAACGGATTGTCGAAGGTGTCGCCTCCTTGAAGGCTGCAGCATGGTTGGTCTCCGCCACCCGCTGACACCGGGTCACCTGGTGACCCGGTGACGGGACGGCCGTTGTCGAGCGTGGTGCGCTTGGTTGGAGGTTTGGCGGTCGGTGCTGTCGCCGGTGTGATCGCCGCTTTCTTGGTGCCATGGCAGGCCGTGCCCCTCTTGGTATGGGTCGGGGCGTCGCTGACATGGGTGGCGTCGGTGTGGATCAGCATTCTGCCCATGGACGCTGCGTCCACTAGCCGGAACGCAGTTCGGGAGGATCCTCACCGGCCAACAGCGGATGGGCTGTTGCTCACCGCCAGCGTTGCGAGCCTCGGCGCTGTGATACTCGGTGTGCTCAAGGCTGCGCACGCCCAGGGTTCTGAGAAGGTTCTGCTGTTGACCGCCGGCATCACAGCCATCGTTGGTTCCTGGGCCGTGGTGCACACCGTCTTCACCCTGCGCTACGCCGCCCTGTATTACAAGGGTCCTGCCGGCGGAGTGAACTTCAATGAAGACGACAAACCGTGCTATCTCGACTTTGCCTACTTGGCCTTCACTGTCGGGATGACCTACCAGGTATCAGACACCAACTTGACGACCAAGGCGATGCGCCACACGGCCTTGCTTCACGCGCTGCTGTCCTACCTCCTCGGCACGGTCATCATCGCTGCAACGATCAACGTCGCGGCCGGGCTAGCCCACTAGCCGTTGGGCGGTCAGGGACACGCCCACGGTAACCCTTTGCCCGGAGGTCGAAAAGTGATATTATATAAACATCACTTTATGAGAGGAGTTCGTGATGGGCACTAGGGAGGCCTCCAACGCTCCCGCTGGCGTCGGGCATGGCAGAGGTGGAGTCGCCATCGCCGAGCGAGGCGCGATCCGGCTCAGCGGGTGGCTCGGAGTAGCGGTGGTCGCCGCATGCATCGCCGGGATCGTGGTTGGCGCGCAGGATGGCACTGGTTGGCTATGGGTGCCGCTGGTCGTCTCCGTGCTCGTCGCCACGTCGCTCGTGATCGTGGCTCCAGGGCAGACCTCGGTCGTCCAGTTCTTCGGGAGTTACGTCGGGACCGTTCGCCGCTCCGGCTTCTGGTGGGTGCTGCCGCTCACGGTGCGGCGTCGGGTCAGCGTCCGGGTCCGGAACTTCGAGACCAACCACCTGAAGGTGAACGACGCCGACGGCAACCCCGTCGAGCTCGCGGCCATAGTGGTCTGGCGGGTTGCCGACACGGCCAAGTCGACCTATGCGGTGGACAGCTACGTCAATTTCGTGTCGGTGCAAGCAGAGTCCGCTCTGCGCCACGTGGCCAACAGTCACCCCTACGACGACACCACGGATTCGGGGGTGTCCTTGCGCGGCGCCACAGATGTCGTTTCCGGCGAACTCGCCGCCGAGCTGGCGGAAAGGGTCTCGGTCGCAGGGGTGCAGGTTGTCGAGGTCCGCATCTCCCACCTCGCTTATGCACAGGAGATCGCCCAGGCGATGCTTCGACGCCAACAGGCCAACGCTGTCGTCGCGGCGCGCTCACGGATCGTGGAGGGCGCGGTCGGCATGGTCGAGATGGCGCTCAGCCGGCTGAGCGAGGGCGGCGTGGTGTCCCTCGACGAGGAGCGCACCGCTGCGATGGTGAGCAACTTGATGGTGGTCCTGTGCGGCGACCAGCCACCGTCGCCGGTCGTCAACACCGGCTCGCTCTATACGTGAGCGAACGCCGGCAGGTCCTGCTCCGGTTGGACCCGGCGATCCACGATGCGCTCGCCCGGTGGGCCAACGACGACTTTCGTAGCGTCAACGCGCAGGTCGAGATGCTGCTGCGCCGGGCTCTCACCGAGGCTGGGCGGATGCCCAAGCACGCGGGGCCCCCGCCCCGGCGGGGCCGGCCCAGTGCCAGCGGCAAAGGGGAGCCAGGGGGCGCCGTCAGGCAGGACCAGGGGGCCTCGGCGCCGAAGCAGGTCCTTCGATGAAGCTCGCCGCGCGCGCGTCAGTGGCCGCCCTGGTGGCAGGGGTGCTCCTGGTCGGGACTCCTGCGTATTCCTTGACCCTGAGCCACGGGGTCGGCGCGTCGAGCCAGGCCCGCTGGGCCCCGGCGCGCGACCGGGGCTGGAGCGGCCATGGCTTCGATCCCACCAACCCGGCCTCCTGCGACCCGATCGACCCGGCGCAGTGCATGCTCCCCTACCCCAACGACTGGTGGACCCACCCGGACCCCACCGCGGCGACCGGCCGGCGTCTCGACCTCACGCTCGCAGCGATGCCCCGAAACGTCGCCGGAAAGCCGATCAACCCCGCTGACTACAACCGCAGCGACGGCTTCTCGGCTGGCTCACAGATCCTCACGGTGGTGCCCGGCATGACGAGCAACGCTGACCTCGCTCCGTCCGGTCTCCCGCCGGTCACCGACCTCGCTGCCAACGACGCCCCGAACCTCGGGGTGATCCTGCTCGACGCCGATACTGGCAAGCGGTGGCCAGTGTGGGTCGAAGTGGACCAGTACGTCGCCGAGTCGGGCCTCGAAGGCGCAATCGGGGCCGTCCAGCACGACCTGATGATCCACCCCGCCAAAAACCTCGCCGACGGGCATCGATACATCGTCGCTCTGCGCCACCTCGTCACCGACAAGGGGGCCATCGCTCCGCCATCGAGCGCGTTCGCGGCCTACCGGGACGGCAGCGCCCGGCGCAGCGACCCCCGTGCGGCCCACATGGAGGGCATCTTCCGCGCGCTTGGCCGGGTGGGGTGGTCACGCAGCTCACTGTTCCTCGCCTGGGACTTCACCACCGCCAGCACCGCCAACGTCACGGGGAGACTGCTGGCGATCCGCGACGACGCCTTTCACCAGCTCGGCGACACCCACCCCGGCGACGCCCAGGTCGACGGCCGCGCGCCGGCGTTCAGCGTCGACAGCGTGACCGACTTCGCGGCGGCCTCCGATCCCCGCGTCGCCCGGCAGATCACCGGTCATTTCACGGTCCCGTGCTACATCACACCGACGTGCAGCCTGCCCGTCAAGTGCTCAACGGTCACCGCTGGCGTGTTCAACGACTGCCCCACGCCCGGCCAGTTCGCCCTTCCCCCGGGCAAGCCCGACGCACTGCCGCGGCAGGTCGCGGGCCAGACCTACCAGGCGAACTTCGTCTGCGAGGTCGGCCGCCCCGCCTACCAGGCGCACGTCAAGCTGCGACCGGTGGAGTACGGCCACGGCCTCTTCGGTGGTGCCGGCGAGGTGTCCGCAGACCCCCAGAAAGAGATGGCCGCGCACTTCGGGATGCTCTATTGCGCCACCGACTGGATCGGCATGGCGTCCGCCGACGTGCCCAACGCCGCTGCCGCCCTGACCGACCTGTCTAGGTTCCCCTGGCTGGCCGACCGCGTCCAGCAAGGAGAGCTGGACTTCTTGTACCTGGCCCGGCTCCTCGTGCACCCCAGCGGCTTCAGCTCCAACCCGGCCTTCAGGTGGTCCGACGGCCGGTCCTTCATCGACACGAGCGGGGTCTACTACGACGGCAACAGCCAAGGGGGTATCTACGGCGGCACCGTATGCGCGGTCTCGATCGACGTGCGTCGCTGCGCGCTCGGGGTGCCGGGGATGGACTACTCCATACTCTTGCCCCGCTCGAGTGACTACGTCGCCTCGCAGCCCCTGACGCCGGCTCGTGTGTTGTCGGCTGTTGCAGCCGGCGGCCCGACCAGCGCTATCGGCTACTCGGACATCTTCGACACCGCCTATCCGCAGCAGTCCCAACGGATGCTCATCCTCGACCTCATCCAGACGTTGTGGGACAGGGCCGACCCCAACGGGTATGCGACCCACATGACCGGCGGGCTCCCGGGGACCCCCACACACCAGGTGCTGCTCCAAGTCGCCTACGGCGACCACCAGGTGGCGAACATCGCGGCGGAGGACGAGGCCCGCACCATCGGCGCAGCCGGTGTCTACCCACCTCTCGTGGCTAGGCGCTACGGGAGTTACCACGACGTGTTCTGGGGAATCCCGGCAGCGCCGGGGTTCCCCTATGCCGGTTCGGCGATCACCCTGTTCGACAGCGGTCCGGCCATGAACAAGACCCCGCAGGGCCACCTTGGCACCGACCCACCGCCTGTCGCGGATGTTCCCAACCGCTCCGGCGAGGATCCCCACGAAGCCCCCCGCACCGCCCTCTGCGGGCAGGATCAGAAGGCGGCGTTCCTCGCTCCGCAAGGCGCCGTAACCGCACCCTGTGGCGGCGGTCCCTATTTCTCCTTCGGGTGGAACGGGTCCACCGGCCTTTCATAGGCCATCCTCCCCAAAGTGTGGGTCCGACCTCGGTCGGGGCTACTACTGGGCGACGGGCTGCGCTTTACGGAGGTCGGCCAGCAGACGCCAGCCGAAGGCCATACCCAAGGCGAGCAGGGCGGGAGCCGTGCCAAAGGACGCGCCGGCTCCCCGGCCGGCGTTGGAGATGACCGAATCGATCCCCAACCCAGTGAGCCACACGCCAGCGCCTGCGAAGAGGAGGAACGCCGCGGCGTCAACAGGAGCGCGAGGCATCTGATAACGGAGTTGGCGTGCTGACCAATGCCGGCGCAGGCGCGCGTAGGCGATCAGCGCCAGCACACCCACGACGCCCAGCGCTGCGCGGTTGGCCACGGTCTCTGTCGCCCAGTCCTGAAGCGCAGCTTGGTAACAGCTGTGGGCGGAGTGGTTCTGCGACAGCCAACGGGCGCAGTCCGAGGACGCCAGGTGGGTGCTGGGCGAGATGTCCACGATGGAGGTGGACCCTGCGAGCAAGCCGACAAGTGCAGTCAATAGAGCACTGAGGCCCATGGCGAGACCCCCTAGGCCCCCGATGAGCAGGCTCGTTGCGACCGCAGGGCGCACGAGCGCCCGAAGAGGCACTTGTTCAGCGGTCGCCTCGGCGCTTAGCAACGCCTCGACGGGACCGAAGCGCGCCACCGCCTCCGCTTCCGCCTGATAGCGGTCGGCGCCTCCAGCGATGGCCTCGGTGGCCGCGTCGCGCAGGTGTGCCTCGGTCTCGGCGAGGAGATGACGCACAACTCGAGCCGACATGCCCCCAGAAGCGTCGAACACCCTGTCCAGGTAGTCCTCGATGGGGCTACCGGCGTTCCAAGTACGGCTCATGCGAGCCTCGGCGCCGACGGCGACAGGACCGAGTCGACGGCGGTGACGAAGCTCGCCCAGCGGCTTCGCCCACCCGCCAGCGCCCTCGCTCCTGTTGCAGTGAGCTGGTAGATGCGGCGGCGCCGGCCGTTGACCGACTCCCAGGTGCTTCGAAGCAGACCTTGGTGCTCCAAGCGGTGAAGTGCCGGGTAAACCGTGCCCTCCGGCAGGTCGAAGGCTCCATCGGAGCGTTCCTTTAGTGCCGCCATCACGGCGTAACCATGATTGGAGCCGTCCTGCAACACCGCGAGGAGAAGCAGGTCGAAGTCCCACTTGACCGGGCTAGGGGTGATCCGGTCCTTCGGCATCCCTAGTTAGTCTAGGTATCGACTCTGAAAAGTGCAAGGCGGCAGGTAGGCGACCAAACGGATGGAGGCAGGGACCCGGTCGTCTGGGGCCGAATCTATTGGACATGTCGATTGGAAGACCTTGGCGCCGGGCCTGGCGGGCGGCGGGCGCGGGGATCGCCCTGTGTCTCGCCACCGCGGTACCCGCCGTTGGCGCGACCGCCAGCTCAGGCGGCCATCCGGCCGCTGGCTGCACCGAGGGCCTTACCACCGTCGCCGTGCCATTGGCCGCCGGCCGCCCGCGCGTAACCGACGACAGGGTGGACGTGCTCCTCCCATCGGGCTACTGCTCGAGCGCGCAACGCTACCCCGTGCTCTACCTGCTCCACGGCGCAGGAGACACCTACCAGTCCTGGTCGGCCAACACCGACCTGGTGGCCTTCGCCCGCAGCTACCGGATGGTCATCGTCATGCCCGATGGAGGACACAACTCCCAGACCGGCTGGTACTCCAACTGGCTCGATGGCGAGTACCAGTGGGAGACCTATCACACCCAGGTCTTGCCGCGCTACATCGACAGCCACTACCGCGTGCTGGGGAGAGACATCGCCATAGCGGGGCTGTCGATGGGCGGCTTCGGGGCCCTTTCCTATGCTGCGCGCCACCCCGGCACCTATCGGGTGGCCGCCAGCTTCTCGGGGGCGGTGGACACCCTCTACGCCGCGCCGCTCACGGGGGTGGTGTTCGCTTTCCTGCGAAGCCAGTACGGCACTCCTGACGCCCGGATCTGGGGCGACCAGCTGACCGACGAACCGATCTGGGCCGCCCATAACCCGACGTCGCTGGCCCCCCGGCTCGCCGGCACCGAGCTCCTCCTCGCCAGCGGCACGGGCACGCCGGCTGGCCCTGCCGGCGACCAGCTGTCCAACCCGGGTGGCTACGCGTTGGAGAACGGAATATTCCAGATGAACCTCTCCCTGGTCGCGGCGTTGGATCGCGCTGGGGTCGCGCACCACGACGATTTCTACCTCGGCGGATACCACGGTTGGCCGTACTGGCAGGCTGATCTTCACTGGGCCCTTCCCCAGATCGCCCGCGCTTTGGGGCCGCCGCGTCCTTAGGGCGACTATCAAGGGTGCATGCAGCGCACCCTGACCCCCACCGAAGAGCAACGCGCGCGCTTGTTGATCGTGGCAAAGCGGCGGGCGACCGGGCTGCTCGTGGCGGTGACTGCGGTGTTCGTCGCTTCCACCGTGGCATCGAGCCGAGCCGGATGGCTCGCCTGGGTGCAGGCCACGGCAGTGGCGTCGATGGTCGGAGGCCTGGCGGACTGGTTCGCGGTCACAGCCCTGTTCCGCCGGCCGCTCGGCTTGCCCATCCCGCACACAGCGATAGTGGTCGAACGCAAAGATCGCTTTGCCGACACCCTCGGGGCCTTCGTGCAGGAGAGCTTCCTTACGCCGGAGGCGGTGAGGGAACGGCTGAAGGTCGCCGACGCGGTCCCGCGAGCCGCCCGGTGGCTGGCGGATCCCGCGCACGCGGCGAGCCTGGCGGCGCAAGCCGCGGACGCGCTCGTGGCCGGAGCGGACCTGTTGCGAGACGAGGACGTGCACAGGGTGCTTGCGAGCCTTGGCAGGCAGCGCCTCGAGCAGGTTCCGCTCGCCCCGCTCGCCGGCAAGGCCCTGGAGCAGCTGACACGCGAGGGGCGCCACGACCCACTGCTGGACGCCGCCCTGGACGGTCTGAGCCGCTATCTCGAGTCCCACGGCGCCGAGCTGCATCGCCGGCTCGGGGCTCAGTCGCCGTGGTGGCTCCCGGGCCCCATCGGCGACCGGATGGTCGACCGCTTGATACGCCGGGCGCGAGCGGTGCTCTCCGAGATGGCCCGGGACCGGTCCCACCCGCTGCGCCAGCAGCTCGAGAGCGGTTTGGTCAAGCTGGCCGACGACCTGCAGCGATCCGACGACCTGCGCCGTCGTGGCGAGGAGCTGAAGGTCGAGCTGCTCGCCTCGGTCCAGGTCCGCCACCTGGCGGCGGCGATCTGGCGGGAGGCCAAGGCAGAGCTGAGGCTGCAGGCGGCTCAGCCCGGCTCCCAGTTGAGGGCCTGGATGACCGACGTGATCGCCCAGACCGCCGCCCGCCTGCGCGACGACGAGGAGCTCGCCGCCTCGGCGGAGCGGGGCCTGGACACCGTGGTGGTCTCCACAGTCGGCCGCTTCGATCGCGAGCTGGCGAGTTTGGTTAGCGGCACCATCGCCCGGTGGGACGGGGCAGAGACCTCTCGGCGCCTGGAGCTGCTGCTCGGCCCGGACCTTCAGTACATCCGCATCAACGGAACGCTCGTGGGGGCGCTCGCCGGGCTGGTCCTCCACGCGTCGAGCCAGGCGTTGGGTTGAGCCGGACCCCGTCGCGGAGGGCCCGGCCAAACCCCGCTGAGCCCGCCGGCTGAGCCCGCCGGCTGAGCCCGCCCGCTCAGCTCGTCGGCTCGAGCAGCACCAACGGGATCTCCCTGTCGGTTTTCTTCTGATAGCCCGCGTAGTTCTTGTGCGCGGACGCGATCACGGGCCACATCCGGGCGCGCTCCTCGGGGGTGGCCACGCGAGCACGCATCTTCTTGCGCTGGCCCTTGACCGTCACCTCGACGTCGGGGTGTTCCCTCAGGTTGAGGAACCACGCCGGATGGTGGTCGTCGCCTCCCCTCGACGCCACCACCACGAGGGCATCGCCCTCCTGCAGCGGTGAGGTGAGCATGGTGGAGCGGGGCTGGCCCGACTTGCGGCCGACGGTCTGTAGCTCGATGACCGGCATCCCGAACGCCTCCCAGCCGACCCTCCCGCGGGTGGTGGCGAGCAGGACGCGGTGCACGGCATTCATGGTCTTCAGGGCGACGTCGCTTGGCATGGCGACAAGCCTACGCCTGAGGCGTACCCGCGTGTGGTCCCCGCGTTGACTCATCAGAAACCTCCGCGTAGATCGCTACGTTGCCTCAGCTAGGAACCTCCGCTTCGTTGGGGTCCCCCGCGACCGGCTCCCGGGCGGTTACGCCCAAGCCATGGAGCTATCGATG
>JBPCRR010000010.1:0-5794 GCA_050996645.1 Acidimicrobiales bacterium
CGTCGAGGGTGGCGAGGTCATGGCGGTTTATCGAGTCGTCAGAGACCATGGTGTGGAGTTGGGCGGGAGGCCCGTTCCAGACCGTCACGGCCTCCGAGCGGATCCAGTCGACGATCGAGTGCACGTCCCCGCTGTCCATGATCACGGCGGTGGCGCCGGCCTGGGCGGTGAGCAGGGTGGTGAGGACCATCATGTTGAGGATGGTGAGCGGCAGCCAGTCCCCCTTCACCAGCTCTGGCCCCCAGCTCCGCCGGGCGACGGTCGCGGCCCCGGGGAGAAGCAGCGCCGCCTGGCTGTGCACGGCCCCTTTGGGGAGCCCCGTGGTCCCGCTTGTGTAGGCGATCGCGGCCGGAGCTCGAGGATCGGGGGGGTCCGCCCCTGGCCTGCCATCCGGCGCCGCCGCCACGGCGTCTCGCCACTGCTGGAGCTCCACCACCCTCGCGCCGGTGCCCCCCGCGTTGGCGAGGCCGACCGCCGTTTCCTCGTCGGCGAGGACCACGGCCGCCTGTGAGTCCGATATCTGGTGCGCCTTCTCCGGCGGCGCGAGCACCCGGTTGACCCCAACCCACACGGCGCCCAGGCGCATCGCCCCGTGGAACGCGGCGACGATGTCGAGGTCGTTCGCCAGGCTGACCGCGACCCGCTGGCCGCGACGGACCCCTAGCGCCTCCCAGGCCCCGGCGGCCTTGTCGGCCAGCGTGTCGAGCGCGGCGTAGGTGACGCTGCCTTGACGGGTCTTCAACGCGACTGCGGCGGGCCGGGTCGCCAACGCCCGTTCGAGCACGTCGAAGACGCCGGCCGGGAGCTCCCTTTTCACCACCGGTGACCCAAGCGGCGAGCGAGCACCTCACGCAGGGCGTCGTCGCGAACCTTGGTCCCGCTCGCGGTCATCGGCATCTCGGCATCGTCAAGGAACAACACCCGCCGGGGGACCTTGTACGCCGCCACCCGCTCGGCCAGGAACCCCCTTATCTCCGCCTCGGTCGCCGCCGCCCCCTCCTTGAGCACCACGCAGAGCACCACCTCCTCGCCTCGTAGGGCGTCGGGCACCCCGACCGCCCGCGCCAGCTTGACCGGCGGGCAGGCTCGCAGGGCGACCTCGAGCTCCGCCGGCGAGACGTTGGCGCCGCCGGTCTTGATCATCTCGGTGCGCCGCCCCGAGAAGTGCAGGAAACCCTCCTCGTCGTAGAACCCCGTGTCGCCAGTGTGGAAGAAGCCGTCCTCGTCGAAGCACTCCCGGCGGTCGCGCTTCACGTAGCGGTCCATCAACGTTGGCCCCCGCACCGCCAGCTCACCCTCCTGGCCGGCGTCGAGCGCCTCCCCGGTCGAGGGATCGACGACCTTGAGCTGGTTCCCCGGCAGCAGCGGGCCCATGCTGGCGCGGCGCTCCTCCCTCGACGCGCCGTAGCCGTGCGCGCTGAAGAACGCGCCGGTCTCGGACAACCCGTAGCCGACAGGCATGCTCCACCCCGGGTCGCCATCGACGCTCGGGTGCCTGGCGAAGGCCGACTTGCCGAACACGCAGCGCAGGGACGAAAAATCGGTGCTCACCCACGCCGGGTGCTCCTCGAGCGCGGCCGTCTGGTGGGGCAGGGTGTAGGGCTCGGTCACCCTCTCGCGCTCCATCAGCGCCAGCGCCTCGCCGGGGTCGAAGGTCTCCTGCATCACCCAGCAGCCGCCCGCCGCGAGCGTCGAGCCCATCGCCGTGTTGAACCCGGCTGTCCAGAACACCGGCAATGCGGTCCACATCCGCGTGTCGCCCTGGCGGCCGAACAGCTCGGCTTGCTGCCAGAACTGCAACGCCGTCGCGCCCTGGGTGTGCAGGATCCCCTTAGGCTTCTCGGTCGTGCCCGAGCTGTAGATGATCAGCGCGCCGTCAGCGGGTGCCACCGAGGCCGCGGCCGCGTCCACCACCGCCGCTGCAACGCCCTCGCCCGAAGCGAGGAGCTCGTCCCAGCTCTCGGCGCCCGCGCTGTGTCGGTCCGCGGCGGGTTGCCGGCCGACCACGACCACCCGCCGGAGATGCGGCAGGTCCGGGCACGGCCGCGGCAGCGGCGCCAGCGCTGCGACATCGTCGGCGAAGCGACGACCGAGCAGGCGCTCCTGGGTCACCAGCACCGAGATGTCCGCGTGCGACAACAGGTAGGCCAGCTCCTGGCGGGTCGAGAAAGTCGATAGCGGCACCACCACCGCGCCGGCCATTGACGCTCCGAAGATCGTCGCCACCGCCTCGGGCCGGTTGCCCAGCAGCAGCCCCACGCGGGCTGCCTTGCCTACACCCGCAGCCAACAGCGCAGCCGCCACGCGCCGCGCGTTGTCCTCCAGCTCGGCGTAGGTCCAACGCCGGGCGCAGCCCGCGTCGAGGGGGTCGTCGAAGACGAGCGCCTCCGCGTCGGGGTGGCTCCGGGAGGCCGTCGCGAGCACCCCGTGCATGGTGAGCTCCGCCGCTGGCCGGGGCGGCGGCGCGGGAGCACGGAGCTGGTTGGATGGGCGGTTCACCGCGCCGGCGCTGGCGCCTCGGGCTGGTCCTTCAGCGCCGGCACCACCGGAGGTGCGCTGCGCCACTCGGGTATCCCGTCCGCCGGCTCGGCCACCGGCCACTTCGACTCGTGGATCTCGGCCCAGTGCGAGTGGTTGAGCTGGTGCAGCGTGAAGCAAGCGTTGAGGGCGTTGTAGAACCCCATGTTGTCCACGCTCTGGTTGACCGACTCCTTGATGAGGAGGGCGGCCATCGTCGGGACCTTCGCGATGCGGCGCGCGAACTGCAGCGTCCGCTCCTCTAGCTCGTCGCGGGGGAAGACCTTCGAGACCATGCCGAGGCGGTGCGCCTCGTCGGCGTCGATCGAGTCGCCGGTGAGCATCAGCTCTTTGGTCTTTCGCGGACCGAGCTCCCAGGGGTGGGCGAAGTACTCCAGCCCGCACATGCCGAGCCTGGTGCCCACCACGTCGGCGAAGAGGGCGTCGTCGGCGGCCACGATCAGGTCGCAGGCCCACATCAACATGAGCCCCGCGGCGTACACCGGGCCCTGCACCTGGGCGATGGTGATCTTGCGCAGGTCCCTCCAGCGGCGGGTGTTGTTGAAGTAGTAGTGCCACTCCTGCAGCCTCCGCTTCTCGGCGCCGGAGCGGGTGCCCCCGTCGCTGGCCGCACTCGGGTGCTGGTCGGGCCCTGGGGCCATCTCGGACCTCGCTTCGCTCGAGCCCATGTCGTGGCCCGAGGAAAACATCGGCCCGGCGCCCCCGAGGATCACGACCCGCACCGCATCGTCCGCCTCGGCGCGGCGGAAGGCTTGATCGAGCTCCACCAGCAGCCCGCGGTTCTGGGCGTTTCGGCTCTTCGGCCGGTTGAGCGTTATCCGGGCGATCGTCCCGTCGTCGAGGGCCTCGTAGGTGATGTAGCGGTAGTCGTCGCTCATCGCCCGCTCGCCTTGTTCAACAGGTCGCTGGCGCGGGTAGCCTTCGCCCCCGTCGCGCGGGTGCCTCTTGCCCTGATCGTTACGTCGTGGCCCGCGGCTTGGCTCCGTAGCGCCCCGACCGTGCACTCCTCCCTGGTCCTGACCGAAAACGGGTCGAAGCCGAAGTGCTTCATGGCGTTCAGATGGCTCATCTTGTCGATGTCCTCGCGCGAAACTCCGTCCATCTGCTTCATGAACGTCTCCGGAGCCGTCGGCCAGGTGGAGTCCGAGTGCGGGTAGTCGCACTCCCAGCAGACGTTGTCCATGTTGAGGAACCCCCGGCTCGCGACGCCGAAGTGGTCGTCGATGAAACATGTGATCACGTGCTCGTTGAAGACCTCGGATGGCAGCCGGTCCCCGAAGTCCTGCCCCGTCCAGTAGTGGTGGCGCTGGTAGTTGTAGTCCACCCGCTCCAAGAAGTAGGGGATCCAGCCGATCCCTCCCTCCGAGAGCGCGAACTTGAGCGACGGGAACTTTCGCAGCACCTGAGACCACACCAGGTCAGCCGCCGCCTGCACGATGTTCATCGGGGTGAGGGTTATGAGCACGTCCATCGGGGCGTCGGCGGACGTGACCACCAGCTGGGAGGACGACCCGATGTGCATGCACACCACGACGCCCTCATCGGAGCAGGCTTTCCAGACAGGGTCCCAGTGGTCGGAGTGGATGCTCGGCCACCCGAGCTTGGAGGGATTCTCCGAGAAGGTGATCGCGCGGGCGCCTTTGCCTGCCGTGCGCCGCACCTCGGCCGCCATCACTTCGGGGTCCCAGATGGCGGGCAGCGCGCAGGGTATGAACCTCCCCGGGTAGCTCCCACACCACTGGTCGATGTGCCAGTCGTTGTACGCGCGCACCATCGCCAGCGCCACGTCCTTGTCCTCAGTACGGGCGAAGAGCTGAGCGCAGAAGCCCGGGAACGACGGGAAGCACAGCGAGCCGAGGACGCCGTTGGCATCCATGTCCTTGACCCGCTCGGCGATGTCGTAGCACCCTGGCCTCACCTCGTCGAAGGATGTCGGCTCGATCCCGTACTCCTCCGGCGGGCGGCCGGCCACCGCGTTGAGCGCGACGTTTGGGATCTCCGCTCCCTCATACGACCAGGCGTTGGTCCCGTCGTCGCGGGTGATGAAGCGCGGCGCTAGAGCGGCGTAGCGGCTCGAAAGCCGCCCCTCGAAGAGGTCCGGGGGCTCCACGACGTGGTCGTCGACGCTCACCATGATCAGCTCGTCAATCTGCATGCGGTCCCCCTCGGTTCTCGGGAGTACCAGCATACCACCCGGTGGAAACCCTGTTCTCGCGTAGCGGTTACTACACTCGCGAGGATGGAGCCGGGGCTGACGTGGCAGACGAGGGCCCTCGACCGCTCGCTCGCACCCGCGCGCGCCCGCGCCCTGCAGCGCAGCGAGAAACTGATCGCCGCCGCCACCGAACTGCTCCACGAGACCGGCGGCACCGACTTCACGGTCCAAGACGTCGTAGCGCGGGCGTCGACCTCGCTGCGAGCCTTCTATCAGCACTTCGCCGGCAAGGACGAGCTGCTCGCCGCGGTGCTCGAAGAGGCGATCGCCAGCTTCGTCGTGGTCCTGCGCGAGCAGGTCGCGGCCAGGCGCGACCCAGTTGCGAAGCTACGGGCCTACGTCCTCGGCTTCTACGGCGCCGGGGGCGGTCCCCACGAGGGTGCGAGCCGGGCTCTGTCGCGCCACCTGCTCTCGCTCACCCAAGCCAACCCCTCCGAGCTGGCCAGGATCCTCGAGCCACAGGTCTCCTTACTCGCCGAGATAGTCGGCGCCGGAGTGGCGTCGGGCGAGCTGCGCTCCGACGTTCCCGCGGATCACCTGACCGTGCTGCTCAACCAGACCGTCATGGGCGCCGTCGAGATGCGTGTCCTAGGGGCGCACCTCGGTGGCGAGGCCATCACGGGCGAGGAGCTGTGGGGGTTCTGCTCTCGGGGTGTGCTGGCCCCCGGGTTAGCCTGAGACATGGCCAGACCGCGGCGCATCTCCATCGACGCCGCCACCTGCACGGGCCACGGCCGCTGCTACTCGCTCGCGCCGGAGCTGTTCGACGCCGATGACCGCGGCTATGGCGTGGTCACCTCCCCCGACGTCCCCGATGAGCTGGTGAGCCGGGCCGAGCTGGCCTTGCGGAACTGCCCGGAGGGGGCCATTTCCCTCGAGGGGTCGGGCTCGGTCGCGGAAGTAGCGGGCGAAGGAGCCCGATGAGCGACGCTTACTCAGCCTTCGAGGCGCTCAAGATCGACCGCACGGTGGCGGGCGTGACGGAGATCGTGCTCGACGGCCCCGGGCTCAACGCGGTTGGAACGCAACTGCACCGTGGGC
>JBPCRR010000065.1:0-8290 GCA_050996645.1 Acidimicrobiales bacterium
TGGGGAGGCGGTCCGCGACGGCGTCGGTGGAGATGGCGGCTGGCCGCTGTACTTGGCCCGGCACACGACGCTGTTGACCGAGGAGGTCTGAAGATGCCACCGATTGTCGCGAGCACCGAAGTCAACCGCTCCGCCGAGGACGTCTTTGCCTATGCCACGGACCCGACCCGCTTCGGTGAATGGCAGAAGGGAGTGGTCGACGGCCACATGGAGGGCCCGGCTGTCCAGGCGCCGGGGGCGCGCTGCGTCACGACGAGGGGCATTGGATTCGCCAACCGACCCGCGATCGCCGAGGTCACCCACTTCGATCCACCCAGCACATGGGCTGTGCGCGGCATCGATGGGCCCATCCGAGCCAGGGTAGAGGTAACCGTCGAACCCATCGCCGACGCCCGCTCCAGGGTCGAGATGCCGTCGACTTCCAGGGTCACGGCATTGGCAAGGTGCTCGTTCCGCTGGTGGTCCGCCGCGAAGCCCGAAAGGAGATGCCGGGCAACCTGGCGATGCTGAAACAGCGCCTCGAGGGAGGGTGAGCCGCCGAAAGCCAGGCGCAGCCGCTGCGGAGCTGACGACCGCTTCACGGATCCGGCGGCCAGCTGTTCAGCGCGGGAACATCGTTCGGAACCACCGTGCCGTCGACGTGGTCGAGCTGGCGGCGCTTCCGAGTTGGGTTGCGAGCGCGGCGATGCGTCTCTGACTACCTGGCGGTGCTCCCTCCAGAAGCTCGTTCCAGAAGACCGACCAGCCGCCCGCGATGCCGGCGCCTCCGAAGGCGGTGAGCAAGCGCGAGACGGTTGCAATCGCAAAGGGCCGAGGCAGGACCGCCGACTGCAGGGCGGCGGTGATCCGGTGGTAGGGCAGGTGGTCGGCGACCAGACCCGCGCGGTAGCTGTCGCCTGCGCTGCCCGGTCCGGCCAGGATGGCCTCGGCGGCCTGGCGACCGCTCGTCATCGCCTGGGAGATGCCCTCGCCCTGGAGGGGATTCACCAAGCCGCAAGCGTCACCCACGAGAAGAACCCGTCCGGCTGCGGGGTTTGTGCCAACCATCCCCATCTTGAGCCAGCCCCCGAGGCGCGTCGTTGGCGTGGGTGTCAGGTTGTCGATGAAGCCGAGGCCCCGAAGGTGCTCGAGGAAGCGCGGCAGCTCGCGTACCGCCCTGGTCCCGGCTCGCCGGTTCGACAGCGTTCCGACGCCGAGGCCGATGTTGGAGATCCCGTCTCCTCCGGGGAACGCCCATCCGTACCCCGGGAAGGCGCGCCACGGGGTCGGCTCCCAGAACGAGATGAGGGGCAGGTCGAGTTTCTGCGGCAGGTATGTGCGAATTGCGAACCCCCACAGCACCCGCTCGGCCTCGACCAGCCCGGCTGCTGCTGCCACTCGGCTCGTGGCGCCGTCGGCTCCGATCACGAAGTCCGCGCGAAGCTCCTCGCCGGTGCTCAGCCTGAACCCTTCGAGCCGCCCGCCAGCCTCGAGCGGCTCGTCTGCACGCCCGACGAACGGGACGGCTCCGGCGGCCACAGCGTGCTCGTGGAGCCTCGCGTCGAAGACCTCCCGGGTCACGAGGATGCCGTGCCCGGGATAGGTGAGCCCCTCGGTGCAGGGAAGGCGCACTGCGCGACCTGTCGGGCCGATGACCAGCATGTCGCCCAAGACATGGTCGGCCGGCACGGCGACCTCCAGGTCCGAAAGGAGCTGCAACCCCCGCGGGCCGATGGCGTCGCCGCAGGCCTTCTCGCGTGGAAACGTCGACTTGTCGACGAGCGCGACCTTCGCTCCGCCACGGGCCAACACGAGTGATGCGATGCTTCCGGCGGGGCCGCCGCCGACCACGAGGGCGTCAAAACGTGAGGGGGCCACACGACTCCTGTCTCGAGGTCCTCATCTACAGTCGAGATCCTTGCAGCCCGGCAGCAGCCCGGCGGAAGTCCGGCGAAGGAGAGCCTCGTGCAGGTGGCCAGCGATCGCAATCGGTTTGCCCAGGAGCTGTTCACGCCGCTCCCGACGCGGTACGACCGTCTGGCCGAGCTGCTTTCGTTCGGTCAGAACGGTCGGTGGAGGCGAGCCATGGTGGACCCGGTCGCGGCGGCGTCGCCGGCGAGGGTGCTCGACGTGGCTTCGGGCACCGCAGGCGTCGCGCTCCAACTGGCGTCGCGTACCGAAGCGGATGTGACCGCGGTGGATCTCACCGAGGGAATGCTGCGACAGGGGCAGCGCAGCGTCGACTCCTCCGGTTTGGACGAGCGCATTCACCTCGCAGTTGGCCGCGCCGAACAGCTTCCGTTTCCGGACCGCTCATTCGACGCCCTTACCTTTACCTACCTGCTTCGCTATGTCGACGATCCGCAGAGCACCCTCGTCGAGCTGGCGCGCGTGGTGAGGCCTGGGGGCGTCGTCGCCAGCCTCGAGTTCCTCGCTCCGCCGAACCGGTTCTGGCGCGCGGCATGGTGGGCTTACACGCGATGGTTTCTCCCGGCAGGAGGGTGGGTTACCGGCGGGAGCGAGTGGTTCCGCGTGGGGCGCTTCCTGGGCCCCAGCATCTCCGACCACTACCGCAGGTATCCCGTATCGTCGATCAGGCAGATGTGGGAACGCGCAGGCATCGACGACGTCCGAGTCAGGGTCATGAGCCTCGGGGGTGGGCTTGTCATGTGGGGATCGCTCAGAGATGGCTGAGCCCGAGCCTGCCGAGCACCAACCGGCCTTCTACGCCACCAGGCGCGGTGGCTGGGGGGATTGGTGGAACCTGCTGCACCCGCCTTATACCGCTTGGCACCTGGCCTACGTGGTCATCGGCGCCTGCCTGGCTTCCAAGGTCCACGCTGATCGCCTCGGCGCGTCCCTCGTGGCGTTCTTTCTTGCGGTGGGATTGGCTGCCCACGCCCTCGACGAGCTGCGGGGACGGCCCCTGCGCACTCGAATTCCGGGGCCGGTCCTGGTCGGGTTGGCTGCCACAGGGCTGTCCGGCGCGGTGGCGCTCGGTGTCGCCGGCGTGTCGCGCGTCGGATGGTCGCTCGTTCCGTTCCTCGTCCTCGGCCCGGCGCTGGTCACCGCGTACAACCTCGAACTGTTCGGCGGCCTCGTCCACACCGATGCGGGTTTCGCCGCGGCCTGGGGGGCTTTTCCGGTCCTCACCGCATACGTCGCCCAAACCGGACGGTTGGCCATCGCCCCTGTCCTCGCCGCCGCCGCGGCGTACGCCCTTTCCGTGGCTCAACGCCGGCTGAGCACCCCCGCCCGTCTGATCCGTCGTCGCGTCACCGCCGTGGAGGGTCATCTCGTCCTGGACGGGGGGAATTCGGTCTCCATTGAAGAACGCACGCTGCTCGCCCCCCTCGAGCAGGCGCTGCGGGCGTTGTCGTGGGGTGTGGTGCTCCTGGCGGCCGCCCTCGCCGTGGCCCGACTGCGCTAGTCGTCCACCTCGACGTGGCGCCGGAAGCCGGCGACGGTGAGCTCCACCACGCGGTCGTGGCCCCACTTCAGCAGCGGGTGAGCCACTCGACTGGCCACCCTCATCGGTCGCTGCATCATCTCGATCGTCCACGCAACCTCGACCTGTGACCCCGCGCCATCCGGACGGATCCGGAGCGCCGCCTCGCCCTCGAGGTCTCCACGGACTATCGAATCGATGAGCGCCGGCCTCTCGCAGCGAGTGAGCTCGACGTCGACCCGCATGCGGTAGGGCAGCGGTGGTGCCACAACACCGTGCAGGACCGCCCCCTCCCTCAACTCTCCGCCGTCGAGGCGAAACTCCTCGAGCCAGGACCACCAGCCCTCGAAGCGCTCCACGCGCTCGATCGCTTCCCAAATCTTTGTCGGAGGGATCGCGAACGCGAACTGTCGCCGATACGCGATGACCGGGATCGTCACTTCTGTTCACGACAGGTGCCGGCGACCGGGGCCACGTTCATAGGACTCTACCGGCCAAGGTCAAGGCGGTCTCACCCCCCGTCTACATTCGAATCGATGCCCCGGACCCGGACCGTCCACCGTTGCAGCGAGTGTGCCACCACGGTGCCGCGCTGGATGGGACGCTGCCCGGGCTGCGAGGGCTGGAACACCCTCGTGGAGGAGGAAGCAGTCTCGATGCCTCGGGTGATCGCGGCGCCGGCAGGGGCCTCCAAGCCGGTCCTGATCGCCGACCTCGGCGCGGCGGAGGCGAGCCCGTGGCCCACGGGGATCAGCGAGCTGGACCGGGTGCTCGGCGGCGGCCTGGTACCAGGGTCGGTCACGCTGGTCGGGGGCGAGCCAGGTATAGGAAAGTCAACCCTCCTGTTGCAGGCTCTGGCCAGCCTCGCGGCCGGTGGCGTCTGCACGCTGCTCGTCTCGGCGGAGGAGTCGGCATCCCAGGTCAGGTCGAGGGCGGGTCGGCTGGGCACGATCTGGCCCGGTATGTGGATGGTCGCCGAGACGTCTCTTCCGAGCATCCGCGCGGCGGTGGCCGAGCTAAGCCCCGACGTGATCGTCGTGGACTCGATCCAAACCGTTTGGGACCCGGAACTGCACTCGGCCGCGGGCTCGGTGACCCAGGTGAGGGGCTGCGCGCAAAGCCTGGTGGCACTGGCCAAGAACGAGGGCCGAGCGGTGGTCCTCGTCGGCCATGTGACCAAGGACGGCTCCCTCGCCGGCCCCCGCCTGCTCGAGCACGTCGTCGACACCGTGTTGACCTTCGACGGCGAGCGCCATCACGCCTCCAGGCTGCTCCGGGCGACCAAGCACCGCTTCGGCGCGACCGGCGAGCTCGGGGTCTTCGAGATGACCGACGCCGGCCTGGTGGGCGTCAGCGACCCGAGCGGCGTCTTCCTCGGAGACAGGCGCCTGGGGGCGCCGGGATCGGCCGTCCTGCCCACGATGGAAGGCCGCCGCCCCCTGCTCGTCGAGGTCCAGGCCCTGGTCGTGCCGTCGTCGCTGCCGGCGCCTCGCAGGTCGGTGTCGGGGGTCGACTCGAGCCGCTTGGCGTTGTTGCTGGCGGTGCTGCAGCGTCGCGCCGGGATCTCGGCAGCGACCTCGGACGTCTATGTCTCGGTGGTGGGCGGGGTCCGGGTGGTCGAGCCCGGCGCCGACCTGGCGGTGTGCCTGGCCCTCGCATCGGCCATCTCCGGGCGGGCCCTGCCCGACGACCTCGTGGTGATCGGCGAGGTCGGCCTCGGCGGCGAGATCCGTCGCGTGGCGCATACCCCGCGCCGGTTGGCCGAGGCGCAGCGGCTGGGCTTCGTCCGCGGCCTGGTGCCGGTGGGGGACCCGGCGAGCGAGGGGCCGTGCCGCCCCGGCGACCCAGGACCTGCCGGCGTGCGGCAGGTGGCCACGCTCGCTGAGGCGGTCGAGGCGGTGCGTGGCTGATTTTCTGCCGGGTCAGCGGGCCCGCTGGGCCAGGCGGTCCCTTTGGAGGATCCGATACCTGCGGTCGAGCTGGTCGATCCAGCCGAGGCGAATAAACGCGGCGATGGACTTGTTCACCCTCTCGCGCGAAGCCCCGACTAGACCTGCCAGTTCCTCCTGTGTGATCGGCAACGCGAACTCCTCGGCGTCGCCGGCGAGCTCGAGCAGCCGCTTGGCGGTCCGGCCGGTGACGTCGAGGAACACCGCGTCAGCGAGGGCGGAGTCGGTGGCCCGCAGCCGCTGGGCGAGCAGGCTCACGACCTCCCAGAGCAGCTCGGGACGGGCGTCGAGCGCCTTGCGTACCTGGGCGTAGGGGAGCCGGAGCACGACCGAAGGCTCCAGCGCCCGCGCCGACGCCGAGCGGTCGCCCTGGTCGAACAGCGACATCTCCCCGAACAGGTCTCCGGTTTCCATCAGCGCGACGAGCGACTCGCGGCCATCCGGGGACCGGCGACCGATGGCGATCCTGCCCGAACGGACGACGAACATGTCCTCGGCGTTGTCGCCCTCGTTGAAGATGATCCCGTTGCGCTCGAAGCTTAGCTGTTGGCTCTCGGTGGCGAGGGCGCGCAGGGCCGCCTCGTCGAAGGACGAGAACAGGTCGCTGCTCGCCAGTAGCGCGATGTCGTCCATGCGCCCCGAACACTAGGCCGCCCATGGCGCCCGCCACCGGTCGAGGTCCGGACTGGGCTCCATGGCCGGTTTCCCCGTACCCTGGAGATGCCCCTCAAACCGGTTCCCAGGAGAAGCATGACGTTCGACGTCGGTGACAAGGTTGTGTACCCCCATCACGGGGCGGCGACTGTCGAGCGGCGAGAGGTCAAGGAAGCATTCGGCGAGAAGAAGGAGTACCTCGTGCTTCGCCTCGCTTACGGGGACCTGACGCTCATGGTGCCGTCGGACAACACCGACGAGGTGGGCCTGCGCGAGGTCATCAACGACGAGGAGGTCGAGGAAGTCTTCGCGGTGCTCCGCAAGAAGGATGTGCGGATGCCGACCAACTGGTCCCGCCGCTACAAGAACCACGTTGAGAAGCTCAAGTCCGGTGACATCTACCAGGTGGCCGAGGTGGTCAGGAACCTCTCCAACCGAGACAAGGAAAAGGGCCTCTCGGCCGGCGAGAAGCGGATGCTCAACCGGGCCCGGCAGATCCTCGTCTCCGAGCTCACCTTCGCGATAGGGGTGTCGGAGGAGGAGGCTGAGAAGAAGCTGGACGACGCCCTGCCTTGAACGCCGTGGAGACCTGGTCCATCGTCGTCGCAGGTGGGCAGGGAAGCCGCTTCGGGTCGGCCAAGCAATACGCGCCCCTCGCCGGGCGCACCGTCCTCGATTGGTCTCTCGGCTCGGCGCGACGGTCCTGCGACGGGGTGGTGCTGGTGCTGCCGGCGCCCGACGTCGCCAGCGGCCGAGCGGCGGCGTGGGATGCCGACTTCGTGGTCGCGGGCGGCGGGAGCCGGTCTGCGTCGGTGCGTGCGGGGCTCGAGGCGGTGCCGGCGTCGGCGGAACTCGTCGCGGTGCACGACGCAGTGAGGCCGCTGGCGACGCTGCAGCTGTGGCGGGCGGTGATCGACGCGGTGACGGCGGGGGCCGACGGGGCGGTCCCCGTGGTCCCTGTCACCGACACCATCAAGGTGATCGGCCCCGACGGGGACCTGGCGACCCTGGACCGTTCCACACTGGTGGCGGTCGCAACCCCCCAGGCGTTTCGCGCGGTTGCGTTGCGCAAGGCCCACGACCAGGGCGCCGAAGCGACCGACGACGCCGCTCTGGTCGAGGCCCAAGGCGGCCGGGTCGCCGCCGTGATTGCGACGCCGGGCAACCTCAAGATCACGACGCCGGCGGACCTCAGGCTGGCCGAGGCGCTGATGCGGGAGGAGCCCCCATGGTGATCCCGCGGGTCGGCTTCGGATTCGACGTGCACCCCTTCAGCGAAGATCCGCAGCGGCGGCTGGTCCTCGGCGGGGTGCAGCTCGAGGGAAGAGGATTGATCGGCCACAGCGACGCCGACGTCGTCGCCCATGCTGCCGCCGATGCGCTCCTCGGAGCGGCGGGGCTGGGCGATCTCGGCACCCACTTCCCCGACACCGATCCCACCTACGGCGGGGCGGACAGCATGGAGCTCCTGGCCCGGGTGACCCTTTCGGTGGCGGCGAAGTTCGAGGTCGGCAACGTCGATCTCACCGTCGTACTCGAGGCGCCCAAGCTGACCCCGTACAGGGAGGCGATGGAGCACCGCCTGCGAGAGATCATCGGGGCACCCGTGAGCGTCAAAGCCAAGCGGTCCGAGGGGCTCGGCGCGCTCGGGCGCGGCGAAGGCATCGCCTGCTACGCGGTGGCGCTGCTGGTCCCCCGATGAGTCGCGGGGGACCGCCCGGGCGCCGGCCCGCAGAACCGAGCAGCCAGGTTGAAGGGCGCCAGGCGGTGCGCGAGCTGCTCGCCGCCGGCCGCAGACGGGTGCACCACGTCTTGGTGTCCGATGCAGTGGACGCCAGCAAGGGGCCCATCGCCGAGATCGTGGACCTCGCCCGCGCCAAGGGCGTCCCGGTCCAACTGGTCCCGAGGGCTCGCCTCCAATCGGTTGCCGCGACAGACTCCCCACAGGGTGTCGTGGCAACGGCCGATCCCATCGCCGAGACCACCCTGGAGGAGCTGGTTGCCGGCACCGGAGCGCTGCCACCGTTCCTAGTGGTGCTCGACGGGGTGACCGATCCACACAACGTCGGTGCGGTCGCACGCAGCGCGCTGTGTGCCGGCGCCACGGGGCTGGTGCTTCGCCGACATCGCAGCGCGCACGTGACGCCGGCGGTCGCCAAGGCCGCTGCCGGCGCGATCGAGCACCTGCGGGTCGCCGTGGTCGGCGGCATTCCGGCCGCCCTCATCGAGTTGTCCCGGGCGGGGGTGTGGACGGTGGGCC
>JBPCRR010000083.1:0-6720 GCA_050996645.1 Acidimicrobiales bacterium
CTCCTGGTCTCCTCCAGCTCGGCGAGCACCTCGGTGACGTAGGCGCCGGCGCCGCCGGAGCGCACACCGTCTTCGACCGTCACCACCATCTGGTGGCGCGCGGCGTCTGCAACCATCACCGAATCCAGCGGTCGAACCGCCCGGACGTCCCAGACCGTGGCGTCGACTCCCTCCGTCTCGAGGATCGAAGCGGCCTCCTCGGCGGACTCGAGCATCTTGCCCACCGCCAGTATGCAGACCTGTCCGTCTCCGGAGCGGACCTCCCTGGCGTAGAGGCCGTCGCCCACCTGATCGGCGTCGACCTGACGGGCGTCGCCCCTCGGGTAGCGGATCATCGCGGGCCCGTCCAGGTTCAACGCGGTCTCGAGCATGACGGGCAGCTCCTGCGCCGATGACGGGGCGAGGATGGTCGTTCCCGGGATCCGCAGGCACAGCGCGATGTCGAGGATTCCGTGGTGACTCGGACCGTCGGGGCCGGTGATGCCTGCGCGGTCGAGGGCGAACACCACGGGGAGGCCGTGCAGGCCCACGTCCAGGTTCGCCTGGTCGAAGGCCCTGGCGAAGAACGTCGAGTACACCGCGACCACGGGCCGCAGCCCTCCCATGGCCATGCCTGCGGCGGAGGTGAGCGCGGTCTGCTCAGCGATCCCGACGTCGAAGAAGCGATCAGGCCACCGGTCGGCGAAGGGAAGCAGGCCCGTCGGGCCGCCCATCGCTGCGGTCAAGGCGACCACATCGGGGTGCTTCTCGCCGACCGCGATCATGGCCTCGTTGAAGGCCTGGGTGTAGCCCTTGGGGGCTCGCGACGCCACGCTCGGGCCGACCGCTGGGTCGAACACCGGCGCGTCGTGGAGGCACTTCTCGTCGTCGTCCTCGGCGGGCTTGTACCCCCTTCCCTTCTTGGTGAGCACGTGCACCACGATCGGACCGTCCCACTCGCTCGCCTGGCGGAGGGTCTGTTCGAGACCCGAGATGTCGTGGCCGTCCACGGGGCCCACGTAGCGGATCCCGAGCGCCTCGAAGAATGCCGGAGGCTCGATCACCTCTCGGATCGCGGAGTAGACGCCCTGAAGGCTGCTGTAGGCGACCCCGCCCACCCCGGGGAGCTCCCGGAGGGCATCCTCCAACCGCGCCCTGACCGATCGAAGCCCGGGGTGCAAGCGGATCTTGGTCAAGCTCTCCGATAGGCGCGAGACGGTGGGGGCGTAGGAGAGGCCGTTGTCGTTGAGGACCACCACCACGCGGCTCGCGCTGTGCCCGAGGTTGTTGAGTCCCTCGTAGGCCATCCCGCCGGTCATCGAGCCGTCGCCTATCACCGCGACCACCGTCCGGTCCTGGCCACCACGACTGGAAAGGGCGGCGGCCAGTCCGTGTGCGTAGGAGAGGATCGTGGAGGCGTGGCTGTTTTCGACCCAGTCGTGCACCGACTCCGCCCGAGAGGGGTACCCCGACAGCCCTCCGCCTTGTCGGAGGGTCGAGAACATCTCCCTTCGGCCGGTGACGATCTTGTGCACGTAGGCCTGGTGTCCCGTGTCCCACAAGATGAGGTCGCGGGGCGAATGGAACACCCGGTGCAGGGCCAGGGTGAGCTCCACCGCTCCGAGGTTGGAGCCGAGATGGCCGCTGTTCAAGGAGACAGCCTGAACGATGAACTCGCGGATCTCCTCCGCAAGGTCCACCATCTCGGCGTCGCTCAGGCCACGGAGGTCCTCCGGTGAGTTGACCGACTCCAACAGCATTCACTCACGCTACCGCCCTGGTCTGGGGTGCGACTGTCGCGACGGCCACTCCTCGTCAGTAGGAGCGTGCCACCACGAAGTGCGCCAGCTCCACGAGCGCGGAGCGTGCCTCGACGGCCAACGGCAGCGCCTCGGCCGCCGTAAGTGCCTCGTCGAGTAGGCCACCGATGATGCCGGTGGCTTCCGAAGCCGCGCCGCTAGCGGAGAACAGTGCCTGCATCGCGACGACCTCCTCGTCGGTCAGGTCCGCCGCTCCGTAGCGTTCGTCTAGGAAAGCCCGGTCGACGCCAGTGGCGGCTTCCCTGGCCAACGCGACCAGCAGAGTCGGCTTGCCCTCGCGCAGGTCCCCGCCGGTCGGCTTGCCGGTGAGGGCGGGGTCGCCGAAGACCCCGAGCAGGTCGTCGGTGAGCTGGAACGCCTCGCCGAGGGGCAGTCCGTAGGCGCTCAGGGGGCCGGCCAGCTCGGCGAGCCTGCCGGGTCTGGCCAGTGCGACCCCGAGGTGGAGGGGCCGCTCGATGGTGTACTTGGCTGTCTTGTATCGACAGATCCGCCGTGCGTGCTCCGCGTCGGCCCACCCGCGGGCCGCGCCGAGCAGGTCCAGGTACTGGCCGAGGTTGACCTCCAGACGCAGCTCGTTGAAGACCTGGCGCGCGGCGAGCGGGGCATCCGCCAGCAACTTGTCGCCATAGACGTGGACGACATCGCCGAGGAGGATCGCCGCAGCCTCGCCGAACCTTGCGCTGTCGCCGCGCCATCCCGCCCTGTGGTGGCGGCTCGCGTAATCCACGTGCAACGTCGCCGCCCCGTGGCGCCATGGCGAGTTGTCCATCACGTCGTCGTGGAGCAGTGCGAAGGCATGGACCATCTCCAGCGCGGCGCCGGCCCGGCGCACCCCGGCCTCTTCCGGGTCCCCGCCGACTCCGACGAACGCCCAGTGGCAGAAGGCCGGGCGCACCCTCTTGCCCCCTGCCAGCACCACCGAGCGCAATGCCCTCAATGGACCCTCGAAGTCAGGGTCGACAGCACTCCAGCGTTCCACCTCGGCATCGAGTGTCGAGGCAAGGCAACCCTCGACCGCGTCAGCGAGCCCAGCCAGCCACGCCGGCGGCGGCGCCGCGGTGGCAGGTCCGTTCACGTTCGCGCCAGCCGGTGGGCGGTCCGGCGGCGGTCCATCCACGGCGTGAACAGCTCGGCGAGGCCGTAGCCCACCCCGAGGATCAGCAGTCCCCCAGCTACATCGGCGAAGTAGTGGTTGCCGGTCACCACGATGCCGAAGATGGTGCCCAGCGGATAGAGCAGCAGGAGCAACTTCCCCCACCATGGGCGGACCAGGCCTATCACCGCCATGGCGCACCACGCCGACCACGCGGTGTGCAGGCTCGGCATCGCCGCGTACTGGTTGGACACGGCGTTGACCGGGCCGTTCTCGAAGTCCCAAAGGCCCCCGATCGTCTTCAGGGTGTCGACGAAGTGGTACGACGCCGGCAGTAGCCGCGGAGGCAGCAGGGGGAAGAACTCGAAGCCGATCAGCGCCAGCGCCGTCGTGGCCGCCAGCGTGTTGCGCCACAGCCTGTAGCGCTCGGGGTAGCGGAAGAACAGCAGGAGCAGCACCGCCACCACCGCCGCGAAGTGGGTGGTCCCGTAGTAGGCGTCCCAGAACTTCATGAACGGCCGGTTGCCTATGAACCAGCCCTGCACCCGGGCCTCCTGGAACGCCCCGAGGAGCTTCTCGAGCGATATGACCCGCTTGGCGTTGGTCGCGGCGCGAAACACCGAGACCGGTTTGTTGCCGTGGATGTCGCGCACCGCGCTGTAGGCCCCGTAGAACACCGCTATCAGGATGACCTCGCGCCACCAGCGCAACGGGGCCCGTCGGGTCGCGCCGGGGTGGAGCGGCTGTTCGGCGAGGCCATGCTGTTCCAGGTTCGGGGATCCCTGCGGACGGATAGCCGAACAGGCTACCGAGCCCCCGCGTGAGAGTATGGGTGGCGATGGCACGCCGGCATGTTCTCCTCGGTGGGGCGGTGGTCATGGCCGTCGCCGCTTCGCTGATCGCGTGGTCTCCTTGGGCGTCGCGCTCGGGCGAGGGAGGCAATGGCTTCGCCGTCGCGGCGGCAAGGGCGCGAACGCTCGCAGCCCACGCCTCGCCGGCCGCGGTTGTCCCCGCCGGCCCGGTATCGGGTTGGATCGCCACGTTGAAGTCACCCGTCGGCTACTCCGCCTCACCGGGCGGACCGGTCATCGCTACGCTGCCGGCACTGGATCCCTTCGGCGCCCCCAACACGTTGGCGGTGATAGGGCGTCCCGACCCTTCGGGGTGGGCTCAGGTCGAGCTGCCCATCCGGCCCAACGGTTCCACGGGCTGGGTCTCGACCGCCGGCGTGACGCTCACATGGACCAGCTACGAGGTGCAGGTGAGCCTGGCCGCGCGCACCGTCACGGTCCTCCAGGCGGGCCAGCCCGTGCTGACGCTGCCCGCAGCCATCGGTGCCCCGCGGACTCCGACCCCCCCAGGGCGCACCTACCTGTGGGAGCTGATCCGCCCTGACAACCCTCGGGGAGCGTACGGGCCATACATCCTCGGGCTGGCCATGTTCTCCGACACCTACTCGGTGTTCAATGGCGGGGATGCCCAGATCGGGATCCACGGCAACGACGACCTGTCGTCGGTGGGCAGGCCGGTGAGCCACGGCTGCATCCGCCTGGCCAACGACGCGATCACCAACCTCGCCGGGATGCTGCCCCTCGGCACGCCCGTCACGATCAGCTGACGCGCTGCGGCGGGTACCCTCGAACTCGAGACCCAACAGGAGCGTGATCGCTTGCAAACCGAAGTGCCCCTCATCGATGAACCCGTAATCCGTCGCGTGCTGCACGAGGCCTTGCGCACCGGAGGCGACTTCGCCGAGGTGTTCGCCGAGGACCGTCGTGGGACCGCCGCCCGCCTCGACGACGGCCGGGTGGAGGACATCGCTTCAGGACGCGAGCGCGGCGCCGGGATCCGCGTGGTGTCGGGGGAGACCACCGGCTTCGCCCACACCACAGACCTGTCCGAGCACGGCCTGCGCCAGGCGGCGGAGGCGGCGGCCGCAGCCGCTACGCGCGGCGGCGGCGGGGTGCACGAGGTGGCGTTGTCACGCGTGGTGGCGCCGGCGCCCAACGAGGTCCGGACGCTCCCAGAGTCGGTGGACAAGACCACCAAAGTGGGCCTGCTCCAGCGCGCCGACGAGGCAGCGCGTGCCGCAGGGGGCGCCATCCGCCAGGTCAGCGCCGTCTACGGCGACAGCCGCCGGCGGATCATGGTGGCCAACAGTGAAGGCGCGCTCGCCACAGACGACCAGGTCAAGACCCGCTTCGCCGTGTCCTGCGTGGCGCTCGGCGACACCGGGATGCAGACCGGCCGTGAGTCGGTGGGCGCCACGGTCGGCTTCGAGCTGTTCGACCGCTACGAGGTGGAGGGCCTTGCCCGAGCAGCGGCCGAGCGGTCCATCACCAAGCTCGCCGCCCGGCCCGCTCCCTCGGGCAGCCTCCCGGTGGTCATCAAGCAGGGCGGCGGCGGCGTGTTGTTCCACGAGGCCTGCGGACACGGGCTCGAGGCCGACCACATAGCCAAGGACGTGTCGGTGTTCGTGGGCAAGGTCGGCGAGGTGGTGGCCAGCCCGCACGTCACCTTGGTCGACGACGGCACCATGGGCCCGGAGTGGGGAGCGCTGCGCATCGACGACGAGGGCCATCCCGCGGGGCGCAATGTGTTGATCCAGGAGGGGGTGCTCACCGACTACATGTGGGACTGGCTGAGGGCCCGCAAGGAGGGACGCACGGGCACGGGCAACGGACGCCGCGAGAGCTACCAGGTCCTGCCGATGGTGCGCATGACCAACACCTACGTGACCAACGGCACCGAGGATCCCGACGAGATCGTCCGCCAGACCCCATACGGCGTGTACGTGGCCCAGCTCGGCGGTGGACAGGTCAACACCGCGACAGGAGACTTCGTGTTCGGCATGACCGAGGCCTACCTCATCGAGGACGGCAAAATCACCGAGCCCCTGCGAGATGCCAACCTGATCGGCAACGGCCCCTAGGTGCTGCGCAACATCGACGTCGTGGGCAACGACTTCGCGATGGGCCCCCCGGGGACCTGTGGCAAGGACGGCCAGGGCGTGCCGGTGGGCGACGGTCAGCCGACGCTTCGGGTCACGGCGCTCACCGTGGGTGGCACCGCCAGGTGAGCGACCTGACCGACCTGGCCGTGCGGGTCGCCGGGTGGGCCCGCGATGGCGAGCAGGTCGAGGCGTACGCGGCTCGCGGGCGTGACACCGAGGTCAGGGTGTACGGGGGCGAGGTGGAATCGCTCTCCTCGGCTGAGTCGGCGGGCATCGGCATCCGGGTGGTCGCCGGGTCCAGGCAGGGCTTCGCCTATGCCGGTTGCCTCGACGACGACGTCGTCGCCGAGAACCTGGCCGAGGCGCGCGACAACGCCGGCTTCGCATCACCCGACGAGTGGGTCGGTCTGGCGGCGCCCGATGACACCGAGGCGGCCGACCTCGACCTGTGGCGCGACGACCTGGCTGCCTTTCCGACCTCCGAGAAGGTCTCGCTGGCGCTCGAGCTGGAGCGCGCGGTGCGAGCGGGCGATCCGCGGATCCGCCAGGTCGAGTCGTCCGAGTGGGGCGACTCCGCCTTCGAGTCCGCGGTGGCGACGAGCACCGGGATCCGGGCCAGCTCCCGGCGCACGGCCTGCTACCTGTCGGCCTACGCCATCGCCGGCGAAGGCGCCGACACCCAGACCGGTGGTGGCTACAGCGTCGGCCGTTCACCGGCGGACCTGGACCTGGAGAAGGCGGCGGCCGACGCGGTGGAGCGCGCCACCCGTCTGCTGGGGGCTACCAAGCCCCGCTCGGCGAACCTGAGCGTGGTGCTCGAGCCCCGGATCACCGCGACCCTCTTGGCGATCCTAGGCGGGACCCTGGACGGGGAG
>JBPCRR010000094.1:0-2532 GCA_050996645.1 Acidimicrobiales bacterium
GGGCGCTGCGTCGCCTGGGTGTTGCGGTGTCCAGTTGGACTAGACCATCAGGCTGATTCCGACAGGCTCCTTACCCGAGCGCAGAGAGGATGTGGCCGTGCCTGGACCACTCGAGGGATACAAGGTCGTGGAGCTGGCGGGGATCGGACCCGGACCGTTTGCCGGGATGATGCTGGCTGACATGGGCGCCGACGTGCTGCGCGTCGACCGCGCGCAGTCGGTGCGCGAGGGCGCCACGGGCATCCCCGCCGCCGATGTGCTCGGGCGGGGGCGCCGCTCGGTTGGGGTCGACCTCAAGCACCCAGACGGGCGCGACACGGTGCTGCGGCTGGTCGAGGTGGCGGACGCGCTCATCGAGGGGTTCCGGCCCGGAGTAACTGAGCGCCTCGGCCTCGGACCCGACGACTGCCTCCAGCGCAATCCAAAGCTCGTCTACGGGCGGATGACCGGGTGGGGCCAGGACGGACGCTACGCCAACATGGCCGGCCACGACATCAACTACATCGCCCTGTCGGGCACCCTGTCACTGATCGGTCGCAAGGGCGAGCCGCCAGTGGCCCCGGTCAACCTGATAGGCGATTTCGGCGGGGGAGGCATGCTCTTGGCGTTCGGGGTGGTCTCCGGGATGCTCGAAGCCTCACGGTCCGGCCAGGGCCAGGTGATAGACGCGGCCATGGTCGACGGGGCGGCGCTGCTTGCGGCGATGATCTGGGGCTTCAAGGCCTCGGGGCTGTGGGGTGAGAGAGGGACCAACCTCCTCGACACCGGTGCGTGGTACTACGAGGCCTACGAGACAGCTGATCACGAGTACGTCACCTTCGGCTCCCTCGAGCCGCAGTTCTTCACCGAGATGCTCCGCCTCACCGGGCTGGCCGAGGACGGAGCCGGCGAGGTGCCCAACCCCATTGACCGCTCCACGTGGCCGGAGATGAAACAGCGCATGGCCGCGCTAGTGCGCACCAAGACTAGGGACGAGTGGGCCGAGATCCTCGAAGGCAGCGACGCCTGCTTCGCGCCAGTGCTCAGCATGGACGAGGCTCCGAGCCACCCTCACCTGGCGGCCCGCCAGGTCCTTGTGGAAGCTGAGGGAGTGATGCAGCCGGCGCCCGCACCGCGCTTCAGCCGGACCCCCGGGGCGATCGCCGGGCCGCCGACCCGCCCCGGCCAGCACACCGACGAAGCCCTGCAGGCCTGGGGCTTCAGCGCCGGCGAGGTTGACCGCCTGCGCGAGGCGGGCGCAATTCGCTGACCGGCGAAGCCGTGGGCGTCGGAGTCGGCCCAGAGCCGGCCCGGGGGCGCTCAGCTGAGGTGGACGACCGGGCAGGTGAGGGTGCGGGTGATGCCCTCGATCATCTGCAGCCTGCTGACCACCATCCGACCGAGCTCGTCGACGGTCTCCGCCTCAGCGCGGGCGATCACGTCGTAGGGGCCGGTCACGTCCTCGGCGGTGACCACCCCGGGTATCTCGGCGACCCGGCTCGCCACGGTCGCGGCGCGGCCGACCTCGGTCTGGATGAGCACGTAGGCGGTCACGCTCATGAGCTGAGACGCTTCTCCAAATCGCTCAGCTCGTGGCGGAGCTCGTCGGGGAGTTTTGGCCCGACGGCGTCGAAGTGCTCGCTGATCATGGGGATCTCGTCGCGCCACTCGTCGGGGTCCACCCGAAGCAGCTCCGCCATATCGGCTTCGGAGAGGTGCAAACCCTCGATCGGGATCGCTCCAGCCGAGGGCACGAAGCCGATGGGGGACTCCACGGCGCCCCCGGTCCCGGCGCAGCGCTCGAAGACCCATTCGAGGACACGGCTGTTCTCGCCGAAGCCCGGCCAGAGGAATTTGCCTTCGGCGTCTTTTCGGAACCAGTTGACGTAGAAGATCTTGGGCAGCTTGGCGGCATCAGCGCTCCGGCCGATATCGAGCCAGTGCGCAAGGTAGTCGGCCATGTTGTAGCCGCAGAAGGGAAGCATGGCGAAGGGGTCGCGGCGCAGCTTGCCGACCGCCCCCGCCGCCGCTGCGGTGGTCTCCGAGGCCATGATCGAGCCGAGGAACACCCCGTGTTGCCAGTCGAAGGCTTCTGTGATCAACGGTACGACGCTCGATCGGCGGCCGCCGAAAAGGATCGCTGAGATCGGCACGCCGCGGGGGTCTTCCCACTCCGGCGCAATGGCGGGGTCCTGGGAGGCCGGGGCGGTGAAACGCGCGTTGGGGTGGGCCGCCGGCCGTCCGGAATCGGGCGTCCAGTCCTGGCGCTTCCAGTCGATCAAGTGTGCGGGCGCGACCTCTGTCATCCCCTCCCACCACACGTCGCCCTCGTCGTCCAACGCTGTGTTGGTGAAGATGGAGTTGGCCGCGAGGGTGAGCATGGCGTTGAGGTTGGTCTGGTTGTTGGTCCCGGGGGCAACGCCGAAGAACCCGTGCTCGGGGTTGATGGCCCACAGCCGACCGTCTGGGCCGAACTTCATCCAGCAGATGTCGTCCCCGATGGTTTCGACCTTCCAGCCAGCCAGGGTGGGGATCAGCATGGCCAGGTTGGTC
>JBPCRR010000130.1:0-3753 GCA_050996645.1 Acidimicrobiales bacterium
CGGTGGCGGGATCGGCCTGGTCGGCAACGCCGATGTGATCGTGGCCTCCGAAGACGCCTACTTCGGCCTGCCCGAAGTCGACCGCGGCGCCCTTGGCGCCGCCACCCACCTGGCGCGCCTGGTCCCCCAGCACCGCATGCGAGCGATGGTTTACACCGCGTCCACCGTGTCGGCGACGGAGCTCTACCAATACGGTTCGGTGTGGCGCGTGGTGCCCGCCGCTTCTCTGCGCGACGCAGCGCTCGAGGTCGCCGAAGCCATCGCCGCCAAGTCGCCCGCGGTGATCCGCGCCGCAAAGGCGTCGCTCAACGGCATCGACCCGGTGGACGTCAAGCGGTCCTACCGCTTCGAGCAGGGGTTCACCTTCGAGCTCAACCTCGCCGGCGTCGCCGACGAGCACCGCGACGCCTTCGTCGCAGAGCGGGACACGGACACGGCCCGATGACCACCGGGACGGTCGATGACCACCGAGACGGCCGATGACCGCCCCAGGGCTGCGGCCCAAGCTGATGACCGAAGAGGAGGTCGTCGGCCAACTCGAAGATGGCATGACGATCGGCATCGGCGGGTGGGGAAGCCGCCGCAAACCCATGTCGATCGTACGAGCCATCGCACGCAGCGCCCTTCGCGACCTCACGCTGGTGAGCTTCGCGGGCCCCGACTTGGGCTTGCTTTGCGCAACCGGGAAGGTTCGCCGCGCCGTGTACCCCTTCGTCTCTCTCGACTCGATCGCCCTCGAACCCCACTTCCGGGCGGCGCGTCAAGCCGGTCAGATCGACGACGAGCCCTGGGACGAGGGCATGTTCCTCCTCGGGCTGCAAGCCGCGGCTTGGCGGGTGCCTTTCCTCCCCACCCGGGTCGGTCTCGGGAGTGACCTACTCACGCTGAACCCCCGTCTTGGCATGGTGACGAGCCCCTTCGTCGACGGCCTCGACCTGGTGGCCGTCCCTGCGCTTCGTCTGGACGCCGCCATCTGCCACCTCAGCCGGTCCGACGACCGTGGCAACGCCAGCTTCCTCGGTCCCGATCTGTACTTCGACGACCTTTTCCTGCGGGCGGCTCCCACCCGGCGATTCATCTCTGTCGAACGCGTGCTCCCCACGGAGGACCTGCTCCGCGAGGCAGGCACCGAGCTGCGCTTGAGGGTGGCTCGGATGATGGTCGACGGTGTGGTCGAGCGCCCTGGCGGAGCGTTGTTCACGTCGTGTGTGCCCGACTACGAGCGACACGAGGACCTGCAGCGCCACTACGCGGCCGCGGCCAAGTCGCCCGAGGCATGGGAGACGTTTCGCGACTCGTGGGTCGACGTGACCGAGGAGGAGTTCCAATCCCAGCTGGCGACCCCATGAGCCCCGACGCCGCGACCGAGGCCTCACTCGCGGAGATCTGCATCGTGGCTCTGGCAGAGTGCTTCCGGGGCGACGGCGAGATCCTCGCCAACCCGATCGGCACCATCCCGATGATCGCCGGACGCCTCGCCCGCGCCAGCTTCGAGCCGGACCTGATGGTCACCGACGGCGAGGCCGCCCTCGTCGCGGGCGACGAAGCCTTCGCCTGGCCCGGAGGCAAGGTGGTCGAGTACTCCAACCCTTACCGGTCGATGTTCGACATCGTCTGGTCGGGTCGGCGCCACGTGATCATGGGCGCAACCCAGATCGATCCCTATGGAAACCAGAACTTCGCCGCCATCGGCACCGACTACAGCCGTCCCAAGACGCAGCTGATCGGGTTCAGGGGCGCTCCGGGCAACACCGTCAACAACACCACCAGCTACTGGATCAACCCTCATAGTACGCGGGTGTTCGTCGACCAGGTCGACTTCGTCAGCGGCGTCGGGTGGGACCGGGCCCTCGGTGCAGGGACGGCCGCCTCCGAGTTCTTCGACCTCCGCAGGGTGGTCACCAACCTCGCAACCCTGGACTTCGGCGGGCCCGACCATCGCATGCGCTTGCTGCAGGTGCACCCCGGCGTGAGTGTCGACGACGTGCGTGCGGCGACCGGTTTCGAGCTCGCCCTGGCTTCCCCGGTCACCTCGTCGCGCCGGCCGACCGTCGACGAGCTCACCCTGATCCGCACCATGATCGATCCCGACGGACTTCGCTACCGCGAGCTTCCCGAATGACCGCCGGTGTCCCGGAACCCGCGGGCACGCCTGCGGTACTGCACACCCCTGCCTGCGAGCTGTTCGGAGTCCGGTACCCGATCGTGCAGACGGGCATGGGATGGGTCGCAGGCGCCCGTCTCGCCGCCGCCACGTCGGAAGCCGGAGGGCTGGGCATCCTGGCGTCGGCGACGATGACCTACGAGCAACTCGCGGGAGCCGTCGCTGAGGTGAAGGGCCGCACCGCGGCTCCATTCGGGGTCAACCTCCGCAGCAACCACCCCGACGTCGGGCAGATCGTCGACCTCCTGATCGCCGAGGGAGTCAAGGTCGCCAGCTTCGCTCAGGCCCCGAACCCGTCGCTGGTCGCCGGATTGCGCGAGGGCGGCGTGGTCACCATGCCGACCATCGCCGCTCCACGGCACGCCGAGAAGGTCGCAGGATGGGGGGTCGACGCCGTGATAGCCCAGGGCCACGAGGGCGGCGGCCACACCGGCTCGATACCAACCAGCCTCCTTCTGCCGGCGGTGACCCGAGCGGTCTCCATCCCAGTCCTCGGTGCTGGCGGGTTCCACGACGGCCGGGGGCTGGTGGCAGCCCTGGCGTGGGGGGCTGCCGGCGTGGCGATGGGAACCCGGTTCCTGCTCACCAGGGAGAGCACCGTCCCCGATGAGGTCAAGGCCCGCTACCTGGCGGCCGCTCTCACTGACACCGTCGTCACCCGGGCCATCGACGGCCAGCCCCAACGGGTCATCAGAACGTCGCTCGTCGACCGCCTCGAAGGCCGCCACGGACCGTCCGCAACGTCGGCCGCGCTGCCCGGCGCGCTACGCCTGCGTCGCTTGACAGGAACATCGCTACGGGCGCTGGTGCGCGAAGGGCTCGCCATGAAGCGAAGCGAGGGCCTCACCTGGTCTCAGGTCCTCATGGCCGCCAACGCCCCCATGCTCACCCGCGCCGCACTGGTCGAGGGCAGGCTCGAGGCGGGGGTGCTGCCGACGGGCCAGGTCACCGGGCTCGTGGATGACCTGCCGAGCGTGGCCGAGCTGATCGACGCCATGATGAAAGAGGCGGTTGAATGTCTCGAACGTCTCGGCCCTCCTCGCCGCTAGATTCCCCTCGGGTGAAGGGTTCCCCTGTGTCCCGCCCGGACTTCCGTTCGAGGTTGGGCGCGATTCTGTCCGCCGTTGCAACCGACCTGGTCACCGAGCACCGCTTCGTGGAGCTCGAGGCGTCGGAGCCACCGTGGCTGGACACCGGCCTGCACGTCGAGGCCGGCGACTTGGTCACCGTGGTCTTGGCGGGCCGGGTGTTCTTCGACCAAGCCGCTGATCTGTGGCTGGATCCGTCGGTGCAAGTGTGGACCCGCGTGGGTGGCCACGGCCCGATCGAGCGCGGCTCACGGGCAACCAACACGTTCCGCTGTGCCAACTCCGGGACCGTAGAGCTCGGCAACGCCGCCCCGGCTGAGTGGGTCGACCGCGACGGGAGGATCACGACCGATCCAGGTCTGTACGCGTTCATGACCGGCGGGACCACCGTCGGCCTGATCCGCTGGGCGCATGGGGTCGACCCGGCTGGCGCTTTGCGGGACCTCGCTGCCGCAGGCGATGTCGAGAACCTCCTTATGGCTGAAGCCGACCGCCTCGACT
>JBPCRR010000158.1:0-3616 GCA_050996645.1 Acidimicrobiales bacterium
GAGCCGGGTTCCCTCGAGGCCGAGTCCTCCCGATCCGCTGGCCCGATGAGCGACGCAGAGTTCTCGGCGGCGGTTGAGGCGGTCACCTCGGCGTTTGGCGACCCCACCCGTCGCCAGATCTACCTCCACGTCCGCGAGCACCCCGCCGGCGCCACCGCCGCGGAGGTGGCCACGCACTTCGACCTGCACCCCAACGTCGCCCGCCACCACCTCGACAAGCTCGCCGCCGGTGGCTACGTGGAGGTCTTCGTGCAACGAGCCGCCGGCGCCGGCGCCGGGCGGCCGTCCAAGCGCTACCGGGCCTCGGGGCGCCAAACCGGCTTCGAGGCCCCCCGGGGTGGCGACGACTTGTTGATCGTGTTGCTCGGGCGCGCCTTGGCTCTGGTGGCCCCCTCGGAAGCGGAGCGCATGGCCGAGGAGGTCGGCGAGGAGTACGGGCGGCGCCTGGCGGGTGGCATGCCTGCGGCCGAGGAGCAGCGTTCGTTTCGGACCGCTCTGCACACCGTTGCCGACGCCCTGACAGCACACGGCTTTGCTGCCCACGCCGAAGCCAGGGGCGGCTCGCTGGCGTTGATAAAAGAGACCTGCCCGTTCTTCGACACCGCAAAGCAGCACCCTGTGATCTGCGCGGTGGACCGCGGCATGGTGCGGGGCATGCTCGCCGGCCTGTACGGCAAGACCGTCACCTCGACCCAATCCTCGAGGGCCCTCGGCGACGACGCCTGCGTCACCTTGGTCTGAGCGAACGGCCCTCGCCGCCCGCATGCGCGCTTACCTCGACCACGCCTCGGCTTCCCCGCTACGTCCTGAGGCGTTGGAAGCGATGCTCCCGTGGCTGAGCGCCGCCGATCCCGGACGGGTCCACACCGAGGGACGCATGGTCAGGGCGGCGCTCGAAGAGGCCAGGGAGCAGGTGGCGGCGCTGTTTGGGACCCGGCCCCGCCAGGTCGTGTTCACCTCCGGGGGGACCGAGGCCATCAACTCAGCCGTATACGGCGCGATGGCATCGGGGCGCGGCGACCATGCCGTCGTCCCGGAAGTCGAGCAGTCTTCGGTCCGCGAGTCCTCAGAGCGCTGGGCGGCTTCGCTGACCTGGGTTGGCGTCGACGGCGCCGGCAGGGTCGACCCAGGGGAGGTCGCTTCCGCCCTGCGCCCTGACACGGCGGTGGTGCACTGCCAGCTCGCCAACCAGGAGGTCGGCACCATCCAACCGCTGGAGCACGTGATGGCCGTCGTGGGGGATGCCGCACCGGCGCGAGGGGGGCCGTTGGTCCACGTCGACGCCACGACCGCGGCCGTCAGCTTGGCCATCGCCTTTGACGCTCTTGGCGTCGACTTGATGTCGGTGTCGTCGGCCAAGCTCGGTGGCCCCCGCGGCGCCGGCGCCCTTGTTGTCCGCCGCGGCCTCCGCGTCCCCCCGCTGCTGGTCGGGGGCGCGCAGGAGCGAGCCCGGCGCGGGGGGCTCGAAAACGTCGCGGCCATGGTGGGCTTCGGGGCCGCGGCCGCCAGCTTGTGGGGTGGGGGCCTGGAGCGGGAGGCGGCGTCGTCTCGCAGCCTCATGGAACGCCTCCGCTCCGCGGTCCTCGCCGTCGACGGGGTGAGGGCGTTCGGTCCCGACGATGTGGCCCAGCGCTTGGGCAACCTGCTCTGCGTGGGCATCGACGGGGTCGAAGCCGAAGCCGTGCTGCTCGGGCTAGACCAGGCCGGCGTGGCCGCGCACTCCGGCAGCGCCTGCTCCTCGGAACTGCTCGAGCCCTCTCCGGTCCTCGCAGCCATGGGCGTCCCCGCCGAACGGAGCCTGCGGCTGTCGATCGGTTGGTCCACCACCGATCAGGACATCGAACTTGTCGCCACAGCGTTGCCGGGGATCATCGGACGATTGCGAGCGCTCGGCGCCGCCGCCGGCTGAACCGGCGACGGCCGTGGGCTCACCCGATGGCCACACGGCTGCGGTGATCGTCCCCGACGGTCAGCCCGCTGCGGGATGAGCAGCCACGGCTGCCTGCGCCTTCGCCAGCGCGTCGCGAACCTTCGCCGCCAGCTGCGGGTCTGGACCGTGGTCGAGGTAGTACTGAAGCTCCGGAATGGCGCCGGCGTTGTCGCCCTGACTCAGCAGAGCGATCCCCCGGTAGAACCTTGCGGGCAGGTAGCCAGGGTCCGCTCGCTCCGCCTCACTCAGGAGTTGCAGACCCTGGGCGAGGAGCGCCGGTTGTTGTGTCTGCGCCAGCAGCCAGCCCTCCCCCGTGAGCGCCTCCACCTGGTCAGGCTCCTTGGACAGGATCTGCTGGTAGTCCTTGATCGCCCCGACCGCGTCACCCTTCGCCGTCGAGTCCCGGGCCTTTACGAGGAGCTGGGCGACCACCTCGGGGCCCACCGCCTGGCCGGAGATCACCTGGCCCGGAGCCCTGCTCGCGGAAGAGCCGTGCAGTGTCCAGACCGTCGCGCCGGCGACCACGACAACGCCGAGTCCCGCCAGGACCCTCCTCTTCACCTTGGGACGCGGTGAGGGAACGGGCTCGACAGTCGCTTGGAGCTCGGGGGCCGCGGCCGCCCGGGCGGAGTCCGGCGGCGCCGTCGGCTCGGTCAGCTCCGCGGCGCCGGAGCCAGCAGGCCGCTGCCAGCGCGCGAAGGCCAACCCGAGACCCAGCGTCGCTGCCCCCGCCAAGGCAACCGGCAGCACCCAAACGAGGACTCCCACGCCCCGCGCCGGCGGCTTCTCCAGGATGCCCGGCCCGTACGAGCCGACCAGGTCGTCGAGGACCCGCGCCGGCGGCTCGCCGGCTTGGAGCTTTTGGCGAATCGAGTCCCGAATGGCGAGCGACGCCGGCGTGTTCGACTGAGCGGCCGACTGTCCTGCGCACACCGGGCAGCGCACCTGCGCGGCCAGGCTCATCGTGCGCTGGGCCAGGGTGGGCTGTCCGTGACGCTGAGAGCCCACCGCCAGTACGACCACAGCCGCGATGGCCAACGCGATCCACGGGGCCCACCGGCGCAGGCGATTGGCGCGCGACGCGCCCACGCCGGGCGGGCTCACGCTGGCGGGCGGGCTCACGCTGGCGGGCTGGTCGATGTGAACTGACCAATGAAGGAGTCGAGCCGGTCGGCATTGACTCCGCCGCTGTACTTGGCCACGACCGTGCCCGCGGGGTCGATCAGGTAGGACTCCGGCACGCCGCGGAGGCCGTAGCGGACCTTCGCCTGGGGGTCGTCGACCGCTGGCCAGGTGGCGTGGCGGGCTTGTAGGAGGCTCCGCAGCCCGCCGATGTCGTTCTCGTCGTAGCCGACGGTCAGCACCACCGCGTCCCCAGCCGCGTGGCGTTGGACGAAGGCCAGAAGCTGGGGCATCTCCTGCTGACAGGGCACGCACCAGCTGGCGGCGAAGTTCACGAGCACCCACTTGCCCTCGAAGGCGCCGAGACGCACCGTCCCCGCCGCGCCTGGGGTTATCGGGGGCCCGTTGATCGGAGGCGCCGGCTTGCCGACCAGCGGGCTCCCGGTTTGCTGTCCGGCCGGCCCGGCACTTGCGAGCACCGCCACCAACACGGCAACCAGGGCGCCGGTCGCGAGCGATATCCACATGACCATCCGACGCCCAGAGCCCTGCACAGCCACAGCG
>JBPCRR010000187.1:0-3620 GCA_050996645.1 Acidimicrobiales bacterium
GTCAAGGCGTTGGCACGCCGGACCAACGACGAGCGCTTCGCCTTTGACTCCTACCGCCGGTTCGTAGCGATGTACGGCAGGATCGTGCTGGGCGTGGATGGGGAGCACTTCGACGCCGCCTTCGAGCAGGCGAAGGAGGCGGCCAAGGCCAAGAGCGACGCCGGGATACCCGCGGCGGCGCTCCACGACCTGGTCGGGACCTATCACGAGATCGTCGACAAGCACACCGGCCGACCCTTCCCGCAGGCGCCGTTCGAACAGTTGCGTGGCGCGATAGAGGCCGTGTTCAGCTCTTGGAACGGAGCCCGAGCGGTCGCCTACCGGGCTCGCGAGCACATCCCCCACGACTTGGGCACGGCCGTCAACGTGCAGGCGATGGTATTCGGCAATCGCGACGACAATTCCGGTACTGGCGTGGGTTTCACGCGGGACCCGGCCACCGGCGCTCGGGGCGCGTACGGCGATTTCCTGCTCAACGCCCAAGGCGAGGACGTCGTGGCAGGCATCCGCAACACGCTTCCACTCGCCGCGCTGAAGGACCCGTTCCCTTCGATCTTCAAAGAGCTGATGAGGGTCTTCGCCCGGCTCGAGGAGCACTACCGGGACATGTGCGACATCGAGTTCACGATCGAGCAGGGACGGTTGTGGATGCTGCAGACCCGGGTGGGCAAGCGGACCGGCGCCGCCGCGCTGCGGATGGCTGTTGACATGACCAAGCAACGAGGTTGGAGGATCTCGCGTCGCGAGGCCGTGACCCGGGTGAGCGCCGACCACCTGGACCAGGTGCTGCACCCCCAGTTCGCCAGCTCCGACAACCGCGTGATCGGCAAGGGGCTGGCGGCCTCTCCCGGCGCCGCGGTCGGTATGGTCTGCTTCAGCGCCGATGACGCCGCCGCCGCCGCCCGCCGGGGCGAGGCGGTCATACTGGTGCGCTCCGAGACGTCCCCCGAGGACGTCCACGGCATGATCGCCTCGCAGGGAATCCTCACCACCCGTGGGGGCCTGGTCAGCCACGCCGCCGTCGTGGCCAGGGGTTGGGGCAAGCCCGCGGTGGTGGGGGCCGAATCGGTGAGGATCGGTGGCCACAGCTTCGAGGTGGGGGGGGTCACCGTCAACGAGGGCGACGTGATATCGCTCAACGGCACCACGGGCGAGATCGTCCTCGGCGAGGTGCCACTCACGTCCCCGGAACCTTCCGAGGAGTTCCTCACCGTCCTGCGCTGGGCCGATGAGATCCGCAAAGGCAAGCTGGCGGTGAGGGCCAACGCCGACACCGGGGCTGACGCCGCCGCCGCGCGCCGGTTCGGCGCCGAGGGCATCGGGCTTTGTCGGACCGAGCACATGTTCCTCGCCGAGGACCGCCTTCCGATCGTGCGGCGAATGATTCTCGCCGCCGACCCGGGGGAGGAGAGCGCGGCGCTCGAGGCGCTCAGGGAGGCGCAGCGCAAGGACTTTGCCGACATCCTCGAGGCCATGGACGCGCTTCCGGTAACCGTGCGGCTGCTCGACCCCCCGCTGCACGAGTTCCTCCCATCCACCGAGGAGCTCGAGATCAAGGCGGCCACGGTCGGCCTCGACGACCAGGAAGCCCGGATGCTGGCCGCCGCCCAGGCATGGCACGAGTTCAACCCGATGCTTGGGATACGTGGGGTGCGCCTGGGGGTTGTCAAGCCAGGGCTTTACGCCATGCAGGTCCGCGCGCTGATGCAGGCCGCGGCTGACCGCGTGGCGGCGGGGGGAAGGCCGGTGGTGGAGGTGATGATCCCACTCACGGTGACGCGAGAGGAGCTTGCCCTCGCCCGGTCCTGGGTCGCCGGCGTGGTGGCCGAGGAGAGCAAAGGGGTCCGGAGGAAGCTGAAGGTCACGATCGGGACCATGATCGAGACGCCGCGCGCGGCGGTTCGCGCGGACGAGATCGCCGAGGAGGCGGACTTTTTCAGCTTCGGGACCAACGACCTCACCCAAATGACGTTCGGGTTCAGCCGCGACGACGTCGAGGGTCGCATGATGTCGGCGTACCTCGAAGGCGGCCTCCTTGCCCGCAATCCCTTCGAGACGATTGACCAATCCGGAGTCGGCCAGCTGGTCCACGACGCCGTCGAGCGAGGCCGGGCCACCAAGCCAGAGCTCAAGCTCGGGATCTGCGGGGAGCACGGCGGCGACCCCGAGTCGATCGACTTCTTCTACCGAGCGGGACTCGACTACGTGTCCTGCAGCCCCTTCCGCGTCCCGATAGCGCGGCTGGCTGCGGCCCAGGCGGTGATCGCCGCCTCCTGAAGCGCTTCGCGACCGTAGGGTGGGGCCGTGGGGATTCTCGAAGAGGACGTCGCCCGGGTCCGGGCCGCAACCGACTTCGTCGCCCTCGCTGGGGAGCACGTCGGGCTGCGCAAGGTGGGGCGTCGATGGGTGGGGCTCTGCCCTTTCCACACCGAGAAGTCACCGTCGTTCAACATCAACGCGGAGGAGGGCTTCTACTACTGCTTCGGCTGCATGGCCAAGGGCGACGTGATCACCTTCGTGCGCGAGGTCGACCACGTGGACTTCGTCGAGGCGGTCGAGAAGCTTGCCAGCCGGGCGGGGATCACTCTGCGCTACGACAACGCCTCTCGTGGCCACGACCACAAGCGCCGGGCGCGGATCTACGAAACTCTGGAGGCGGCGGTGGGTTGGTACCACGAGCGGCTGCTCTCCGCGTCCGACGCGAGAGCCGCGCGCGCCTACCTGCGCTCCGAGCGGGGATACGACGGCGAGGTGGTGCGGACGTACCGGTTGGGATGGGCGCCCGAGGGCTGGGACGAGCTGGTTCGCTCTCTTGGGCCGCCCCCCGCCGCCCTGGTCGACGCCGGGCTCGCCTTTGTCAACGAGGCGGGTCGCCACCAGGACTTCTTTCGAGGCAGGTTGCTCTTCCCGATCTACGAGGCCGGGGGCCGTCCCGTCGGCGCCGGCGGCCGGGTCCTTCCCGGCGGCCGCGGCCCGAAGTACAAGAACACCGGCGCCACTGCGGTCTACGACAAGAGCAGAGTGCTCTACGGGCTCAACTGGGCGAAGACATCGGTGGTCGAGACCGGCTCGGTCGTGGTCTGCGAGGGCTACACGGACGCCATCGGTCTTCACCTGGCGGGGGTGCCGCAGGCGGTGGCCACCTGCGGCACGGCTCTTGCCGACGGCCACGTCCGCCTGCTGACCAACTTCGCCCGCCGGATAGTCCTCGTCTACGACGCCGACGCTGCCGGGCAACACGCGGCCGAGCAGTACTACGACTGGGAGAAGCGGTTCGAAGTCGACATCCGGGTGGCGGCGCTGCCCGTGGGTGCTGACCCAGGTCAGCTCGCACGCAGCGACCCCGAGGCCCTGCGCCTGGCGGTGGACCAGGCGCGGCCCTACCTGGCGTTCAGGTTGGACCGGCTGTTCGCTCGGGCTGACCTCGCGACAGCTGAGGGAAGAGCCCGTGCGGCCACCGAAGCCGTCGCGCTCATTGGGGCCCACCCCAACGATCTCGTCAAGGACCAGTACCTCATGCAGGTGGCCGACCGATGCAGGGTCTCGGCCGAACGGCTGCGCGCTCTGCCCGTCGCGCCGGCCGCCCCCCGCCCTGCCGGGCGAGCGGCGCCGGGTGGGCG
>JBPCRR010000225.1:0-5528 GCA_050996645.1 Acidimicrobiales bacterium
ACGTTGGCCCCGAACGTCCAGTTGCGTAGTCTCGATGCGATCCACCTCGCAGCCGCGCAGCTCGTTGGAGCGGATCTTCGGGCTGTCGTCACCTACGACAGTCGGATGGCGGATGCCGCCCGGGATCTCGGCCTTGGGGCCGAGAGGCCAAGATGAAGTGTACAGCCACGGCTGGGTCCCAGAAGGCGCCGATCGATTGCTCAGCTCAACCGCCGGCCATGGCCCCCACGACGAAAAACGGCGCGACCCCGGTGACCGGGCTCTAGGTCTGCCAGTCCCACTACGCCGGTTGGCGCAGTTCGACCTGCCCGATGTCAACGCTGTGTGGGTCGGGGATCGGCAAGCCGTCCTCAGCCAGACCTTGGATGTGCAGGGCGATTGCTTCACTGATGAACTGCTCGGCTTCCTCGTGGGTTGCTGCGGCGGCTCCCACTCCGGGCAGCGCGGGCACGAACGCGCTCCACCCGGTTTTAGTTTGCTCGTACACCACGGTCCAAGTACTCAACGGCCCTCCCTCGACAGTCCAGCCTGCCGCAGAATGCTGCCCAGCGTACCGGGCGAAAGCTCCTGGCTGGGCTTGCCGGCGACCGTCACCCGTCCAGGTTTGGTCGGATGACGAAACTGGCGGTAGCTCCCGCGCTGGACCACCTGACGCCAACCGTCTCGCTCCAACACTCGAATGACCTCGCCGACCTTCACCAAAGCGGTGGGTAACGGCAGAGTGGGTCACGGAGCGCCTGCCGATCTGAGAGCCCCAGGCATCAGCTGATGCCTGGGGCTCGGTCGCCGAGCGGAACAGCACCCCCGCTTGATCGAGAGATTCGAGGATCTGCGCCAGGACGCGGACCGAGCGCGCGAGACGACCGCTGCGGTAGACGAGAAGGAGATCGAAGCGCTTGGCCCTCGGCCTCCCGAAGCGCGCGCTCAAGCCTCGGGGCGCGCAAGCGTCGTGCCGGAGGCCTGGTCGGTGAAGCGGGGAGCGATCGTCCAGGCTCGGCTGGTGTTATCTATCGAGCCGAATGCCCGTGGCCGATGACGTGGCCGCACGTCGCCTCGGTCGATTGCGGGCGCGCGGCGCTCGGCCTTCGCCGCCGGGCCGGGCCGCAAGCCACGAGCTCGCCTCGGTCGCCCCACGCCTCGAGGCCGCCGGCACCGCAGAACGGGCAGAGGCGGGCGGCATCTCTGCGCCAGCCCCAGGCCGTTGCTTCGTCTGCTCGCCTGGACGACCGCCCCGCGCTGATGCTGAGCATTCGAAACCCTCGACAGAACACAGAGAGCGAGGCGGCGCGACGCGCTCCCGGGCTGACCAGAAAGGCCACGATTCGACTGCTCAGCTCAGCCGCCGGCCATCGCCCCCACGACGAAGAAGGGTGTGACCCCGCTGACGACCGCCTCCGGCAAGACCATGTCGGGCGGTTGGTGAGAGAGATCCTCCTCGCAGGCGAAAAACCTGACAAAGGGTCGGCGCCGTCCGGTGGCCGGGTCGCGCACGGTGCCGCACAGCGCGGGGTACTCGGCTTCGAGCGTGTCGAGCAGCCGGCCGAGCGTCGCCGGGCGGTCGATGTCCAGGTCGACCGAACGGCCCACGCTCGCTAGGTCCTGTAGATGAGCGGGCAACACCACCTGGATCATTGGAGGGTCTGGACCTCCACTGATAGGACCGCCGGCAGATCCCGGACGGCGGCCATCCAGTTGTCGCCGGCGTCGGCGGACGCATAGACCTGACCACCCGTCGTCCCGAAGTACACGCCGCAGGGGTCGAGCGAGTCGACCGCCATCGCGTCGCGCAGCACGTTCACGTAACAGTTGGCTTGCGGCAGGCCCTCGGTCAGCGGCTCCCACTCGTCACCACCGGTTCGGCTGCGGTAGACCCGCAGCTTGGCGTCCGGCGGATAGTGCTCGGAGTCGCTCTTGATCGGTACGACGTAGACGGTGTCGGGCTCGTGGGCGTTGATGGCAATCGGGAAGCCGAAGTCGCTCGGCAGATTGCCGCTGACCTCCCGCCACGACTCCCCGGCGTCATCGCTACGCATCACGTCCCAGTGCTTCTGCATGAAAAGCACCTCGGGCCGGGCCGGGTGCATGGCCAGCCGGTGCACGCAGTGGCCCACTTCCGCGGCCGGGTCTGGGATCCCTTCGGAGTGCAAGCCATGGTTGACCGGACGCCAGCTCTCGCCGCCCTCATCGCTGCGGAACGCCCCGGCCGCCGAGATGGCGGCGAACATCCGGTCCTTCTTTGCCGGGTCGAGCAGGATGGTGTGCAGGCACATCCCGCCGGCGCCGGGCTGCCACTGGGGGCCGGAGCGGTGCCGGCGTAGGCCGGGGAGCTCCTGCCAGTTCTGGCCCCCATCAGTTGAGCGAAACAGGGCGGCGTCCTCCACCCCGGCGTAGACCGTGTCGGGATCATCCAAGCTGGGTTCGAGGTGCCACACCCGGGCGAACTCCCAGGGATGGGGAGTGCCGTCGTACCACTGGTGGGTACCCGCGACACCGTCGTACTCGAAGCGGTTGCCCACCGGTTGCCACGATTCGCCGCCGTCGTCGGAGCGCTGGATGATCTGTCCGAACCACCCGGTCGATTGCGACGCGTAGAGCCGCTGCGGATCGGCAGGCGAGGCGGCGACGTGGTACACCTCCCACCCGCCAAAGTGCGGGCCGTCCACTGCCCACTGACGACGCGTGCCGTCCGCGGTGAGAACGAACGCCCCCTTGCGCGTGGCTTGGGTGCGCGGCTGGCTTCGCCGTGACGGTCGCAACCGGTGCGTCCACCGCCGCGGCGCCCCGTTTGCCCGAACGCTCGCGCGACCCCGTGGTCGCCATCGCCGGGGCGATCGTGAGTGCCGAGCTGACCTTCGCTGGGCGCTTAGCCGAGGCGGTGGCTCGCTTCGAGTCCGGTGGCGAAGCTGGCATCGGCCCCCTCGGTGAACTGCCTCAGCTCATCTTCGCTCTCGCTTTGGTCCTCGCCGGCCGGGGCCAAGAGGCGCTGATGTGGGTGGAGCGGGCGGGGCGGGCCGCCGGAGTGCTCAGCGCCGGTCCCGCAGCCCTCGCCGCCGCTGCCCTCCGCGCGGAGATCACCTCAGATCTCGACAGTTTGCCGCCGCCTCCGGCGGTGGCGGGCGGGCTCGCCGGCGCCCTCGTACTGCGGGCCTACGCCAAGGGCGGCGACCAGACTGCTGCCGTCGCTTTGCGCAGTGCCGCTGCCGATTTGGCCATGCCGGCGCTGGTGCTCGGCATCTAGCCAGAGTTAGTTCGGTGCTGCGGGTTAGCAGGTCGGTCAGGCGTCTCGCGCTCGCTGATCGGCCGAGGCCCGGTACCACTGACGCCAGATGAGCTTGTGGACGCCGAGGTAACGGGGGAGGTCCCGTAAGCCGGGGACAAACGGCACGAGGATGAAGACGAGGGTGAGGAGGGCCATCATGCCCCACACCAAGGCGTCGCCGTTGCCGGAGTGGTTGAACGGAGAGATCTGATACCAGAAGGTGTAGAGCCACAGCCAGGCCTGGCCTGGAAAACTTCCCGTCTCGTTCATCATGCCCCACTGGTTGCCGGCGAGGTGCTGGTCCTGGGCAATGCCGGAGAGATAGGTACCGTCGGCGAGGAACAGCAGCGGCTTGGTGTAGTCCCCTGCGTAAAAGCCGCCACCCCGGGTGAGCGCGCCGTCCATCGCGCCGGTCTGGCCCAGGGAGAGGAGTCGGTCGAGCAGCACCGGGACGGGTCCGTAGTCGCCGGGCTTCACTGCACTAATGGTCTCGTTTGGTGTTGCTGCGATGGCGTCGTCATAAGCGGACGCCCACTTCTGGTCCTGCTCGGCGCCGGCAGCGGTCCAGGACTGAAGCGCTTGGGTCAGGGCGGCATCGTTGGGAACGGCTCGCAGCGGGCCGATCACGAAATCGTTGACGGTGTCCACCGGTTCCCGCACCCCGCCCCAACGGGCCAGTGGCAAGGGGCCGAGCTTCTGGCCCGCGCCGGGGGTGTGGTTGTAAGGGGCGCCATAGTTGGCGGTCGTGCTGGTGGCATCCAGTTCCTTGGCGGCGGTCCCGACGAAATTGCCGGGCACGGCCTTGGCCCACTGTTGCAGCGTGACAGCCTTCTCGTCGGGTGAACCAAACAGCACGGCGAGCATGACCACCAGTACGGCGACGACGACCGTGGCGGCGACGAACTCCTTGACGAGGTCATATCGCCGCGTCGGGCCGGTCCACTTCGCGGCGGCGGGGTCGGAGCTGCGGGTCACGTCGCTTCTCCGTCTACCGGTTGACCGACTGCTTGTTCTGCGCCGAACGGTGGCACGACGCCGCGTAGGCGCACCATCACCACGTGGAGGATCGTGATCAGTCCGATCAGCAGCGGCAGGAGCATCACGTGCCAAACGAGCATCTGGCCGGTGTTCAACACGTTGAACCACGCCCCGATGCCGACGGAGTTGAGTCCGTCCTTGGCCTGGCTGGAGATCCATTGGGAGTCGAAGTTGGTCTGGACGAGGTAGCCCGTGAAGGCCGCGCCGACGGAACCGACGAACGCCAGGGCCCCCGTCACCCACGTGAGGGTCCGGCGACCGCGCCAAGCGGCCATGAAGAACTTGCCCCAGAGGTGAATCACCATGAAGAAGAAGAACAGCTCCACGCTCCAGAGGTGAAGCGAATTGACCAGATGCCCCACCGACGAGGTGTGAAACCACGATGGCCCCTCGAGCACCAGCAACGTCCCGGTGGCTATGACGATCAGCAGTGCGGCGAGGGTGAGGACGCCGAAGACGTAGATCCAGCTGGCTACATAGGCCGGCTGGCGGTCCGGGAGGGCTTGGTCCGGCGGAAGGGCCTGCATCGCCCGGCGCCGCAGCCGTAGTGTCCAGCTCCGGTCCTCCGGCGGGGCGGTCATTTCCTCCGGCGGGGCGGTCATTGGTCCTTGTCTCTCGGGAACGGGATCGCGACGGCCAGGATGAACACCAGGACCATCAGGGCGATGACCACCACGTTGGCCACCGACATCTGGATCACGCCCCAGTGAACGTAATGGCCCTTGTGCGTGAGGTTGACGATGCTGCCAGGCACGAACACGGTGTCATTATTACCCGCGGCCACCGCGCCTGCTGTGGTGGTTAGTCAGGCGGCACGATGCGCAGGTGGAGCTCGCTCAGTTGAGCTTCGCTGACAGGCGCAGGGGCGCCCATCACCAGGTCTCGGGCGGTCTGGTTGAGGGGAAAGGCGATCACCTCGCGCAGGTTGGGCTCGTCGTCGAGCAGCATCAGCAGCCTGTCGAAGCCCGGGGCGATGCCGGCGTGCGGGGGGGGGCCGAAGTGGAAGGCGTTCCAGAGCGCCGGGAACGACGCCCTTATCCGGTCAGGGCCGTAGCCGGCGATGGCGAAAGCAGCTTCCATCACCTCCGGGAGGTGGTTGCGGACCGCACCGGAGGAGAGCTCGAGGCCGTTGCAGACCAGGTCGTACTGATGGGCCAGGATGTCGCCTGGGTCCTGTTTCTGCAGCGCTTCGAGGCCACCCTGGGGCCGGAAGCAAGGGTTGTGCGGGAAA
>JBPCRR010000231.1:0-3617 GCA_050996645.1 Acidimicrobiales bacterium
GGAAGCTGCAGCCGAAGCTGCCCCCGAAGCGGCCGCCGAAGAAGGCGAAGAGGCCGCCCCCTCCGACGAGGAGGGCTAGCTGCTCGGACGCCCGAGCCGGGCGCGGACCGGCACCCCAGCCGACCTACTGGCCGTCGGCCTGGGCAACCCCGGTCAGGAGTACGCCGGCACCCGCCACAACGCCGGCGCAGAGGTTGTGCGGCTGCTCGCGGAGCGCCACGGCGAGAGACTCAAGCGGGGCAAGGAGCACTCCTTCGTCGCCGAAGCGCGAGTCGGTGACAAGCGGCTGGCGTTGGCGTTCCCGCAGACATTCATGAACGATTCGGGTCGCGCGGTCGCGGCTCTCATCCGCCGCTTCGGGGTCGAGGAGATCTGGCGGCTCGTGGTCGTCCACGACGAGCTCGACCTCGATCTCGGCAAGATCCAGGTCAAGGCCGGCGGTGGCCTGGCCGGCCACAACGGCCTGCGCTCCATCAAGGCCCACCTGCACACCGATGGGTTCACCCGCGTCCGAATCGGGATCGGTAAGCCCCCCGGCGGCAAGGACAAGGGCGTCGACCACGTCTTGCGTCCCCCTGGGAAGACCGAGCAGAGGGACCTCGCGGCGTCGATCGAGTTGGCCGCCGACGCTGTGGAGCGCATCCTGGCCGAGGGCCTGGCGGCCGCCCAGAACCGGTTCGATGGCTGACGTGGCCGTGGCGGCCTCAAAGGACCGGGCGACCCCGGGGTCGGGCGCCCCGGCGCGCGCGGGTGGCCGGTTGGCCCCGACCCTGGCGCTGTTGCGAAACGACGAGACCTTCAGCGGACTGTCGGGGCTCCGCTCCGCGCTGCTCTCGGTGCCCGAGCCCGCTCGGGCGTTCGCGGTGGCGGGCATCGTCGAGGCCGCCGGGCGGCACCCGGTTGTGGTGGCGACGCCCACCGCCTCCGACGCGGAGCGCTTGGCCCACGACCTCGGGGCCTGGCTGGGACCCGACCAGGTCGACCTCTGCCCGGCGTGGGAGACCCTGCCGTTCGAGCGGGTCAGCCCGAGCGTGGAGACCATGGGCCGCCGAGCGCGCTCGATGTGGCGACTGCGCGAGGGCCGCGGTGGCGAGGGGGGCGGGGGCCGGATGCCCAAGGTGCTGGTGGCCCCGGTCCGTTCCCTACTCCAACGCCTGGGCCCTCACGTCGAAGAGAACGAGCCGGTGGTGGTCGCCAAGGGCGACCAGGTGGACCCCGAGGCGCTGGTTGGCCGCCTCGTGGCGATGGGGTACCGGCGGGAGTACCAGGTGGAGCACCGGGGGGAGCTCGCAGTGCGAGGGTCGATAGTCGACGTGTACCCCTCCACCGCCGACGCGCCGGTGCGCATCGACCTCTGGGGTGACGAGGTGGACCGCCTGAGCGAGTTCTCCGTCGCCGACCAGCGATCGAGCGCGGACTTGGCTCGCGTGGAGCTCTTCGCCTGCCGCGAGGTCCTGCCCACCCCGGAGGTCAGCCAACGCGCCCGCCAGCTCGTGGGTGAAGCGCCGTGGGGGCGCGAGCAGTGGGAGCGGCTGGCCGAGGGGCTGATCTTCGACGGCATGGAGTCCTGGCTGCCGTGGGTCACCGCCGACGAGCGGCTCCTGGTCGACCTCGTGCCCGTCGATGCCCTGGTGGTCCTGGTGGAGCCACGCCGCATGCGCGACCGCGCCTCGGAGATCCTCGACGAGGAGGCTGCACTCGCTGCCACCTTGGCCCAAACCTGGGGGGCCGGCGACGGCGAGCTGCCCCGCCTCCACCTGCCATTCGACCGGCTGCTGGCCCATACCAAGGCGGCGGTGTGGAGCATGACCCCGGCCCCGGAGGGACCCGAGACCACCGTGGTGGCCGCCCGAGGCTGGGACCCCGTTGTCGGCGATGGCTCACGCCTGGTCGGCCAGCTCCGGGAGCTGTCCTCGGCCGGCTACCGGGTGGTCGTGTGCGCGGAGGGTCGCGGCAGCGGGGCCCGGCTGGCGGCGCTCCTGGCCGACCACGGCCTTGCGGCGGGCCTCCTCGACGACGACGCGCCGGCATCCGATCTGACCCGCCCCGGGTTGCGCATCGTCGTCCAGCCGCTTGAACGCGGCTTCGTGTACCCAGCGGTGAAGCTGGCGGTCCTCGCCGAGGGAGACGTCACCGGTCGGCGCCGAGCGCACCGCAGGTCACGCCCGCGAGCGAGGGCGTCCGAGACGTACTTCGACGACATCAAGCCTGGCGACCTCGTGGTCCACTACCAGCACGGGGTGGGGCGCTTCGGCGGGATGGTGCGACGGTCGATCGGCGGGGTGGAGCGTGACTACCTGCTGCTCGAGTACAAAGGCGGCGACAAGCTCTACGTACCTTCGGACCAGATCGACCTGCTCCGGCCCTACACCGGCGGGGAGAACCCGGCCCTCAACCGCCTCAACGGCGCCGAGTGGCAGCGTTCCAAGTCTCGGGTCGCCGCCGCGGTGCGCGAGATCGCACAGGAGCTAGTGGTGCTCTACCAGACCCGGATCCACGCTCCGGGGCACCCGTTCAGCCGCGACACCCCATGGCAGCGCGAGCTCGAGGACGGCTTCCCGTACACCGAGACGCCCGACCAACTGAAGGCCGTCGACGAGGTCAAGGCCGACATGGAGGCGGGCGCGCCCATGGACCGCCTGGTGTGCGGCGACGTCGGGTTCGGCAAGACCGAGGTGGCCATCCGGGCGGTGTTCAAGGCGGTCCAGGACGGCAAGCAGGCGGCGGTGCTGGTACCCACCACGCTCCTGGCTTCGCAGCACTTCCAGACCTTTTCCGACCGCTTCGCGGGGTACCCGGTCAGGGTGGAGATGCTGTCGAGGTTCTTGACCCCGAGCCAGGCCAAGGCCGTGACCGACGGGCTGGCTGCCGGCACCGTGGACGTGGTGATAGGGACCCACAAGCTGCTGTCGGTGGGGTTGACGTGGAAGGACCTTGGACTGCTCGTCGTGGACGAGGAGCAGCGCTTCGGGGTCAATCACAAGGAGGCCATCAAGAAGCTCCGTACCGATGTCGACGTGCTGACCCTCACCGCGACGCCGATCCCGCGCACGCTCGAGATGAGCCTCACGGGGATCCGGGACCTCACCTTGCTCAACACCCCTCCGGCCGAGCGACAGCCGATCCTGACCTACGTCGGCGAGTACGACGAGCGGGCCGCGTCCGAGGCGATACGCAGGGAGCTGCTTCGCGAGGGACAGGTGTTCTTCGTGCACAACCGGGTCGCCGATATAGACAAGGTCGCCGCGGAGCTGCGCGCTTTGGTTCCTGAAGCGCGGATCGTGGTGGCCCACGGCCAGATGGACGAAGGCACGCTGGAGAAGGTGGTCTTCGACTTCTGGGAGGGCCGCCACGACGTCCTCGTGTGCACCACCATCATCGAGTCGGGCATAGACATGCCGACCGTGAACACGCTCGTCGTGGACCGCGCTGACCTGCTCGGACTGGGACAGCTGCACCAGCTGCGGGGCCGGGTGGGAAGGGCCGGCCAGCGTGCGTACGCCTACCTTCTTTTTCCACCTGAACATTCGCTGACCGAGCAGGCGTACGAACGGCTCCGCACGATCGGCGAGCACACCGAGCTCGGGTCGGGCTTCAAGATCGCCATGCGGGACCTC
>JBPCRR010000334.1:0-2774 GCA_050996645.1 Acidimicrobiales bacterium
CCACCGACGCCGCCGGCGAAGGCATCGACCTGCAGAACCATTGCCACCGGGTCGTCAACTACGACATCCCTTTCAACCCCAACCGCCTCGAGCAACGCATAGGAAGGGTGGACCGGATCGGCCAGACCCGCGAGGTCGAGGTGGTCCACTTCGTCGGGGCCGGCTGGCGGTCCGCGGCGCCCGGCTCTTACCTGGCCGATCTCGAATACCTGTCGCGGGTGGCGGCCAAGATCGCGACCGCCCGAGCCGATCTCGGTCCCGTCAACCAGGTGATGGCAGCCGCCGTCGAGGCCCGCCTGCTCGGGCGCCCGTTGCTCGACGATCCCGTGTCCTCCGCCACCGCTTCGGCCCAACAGGTGAGGGCCGAGCGAGACCTGCGAGCCCAGTACTCCCAGGCCGACACGGCGCGGCTGCGGGCCCAACTCGATGACAGCGTCAGACGCCTCCACGTGGCGCCGGCCAACGTCGGGCGGGTGGTGGAGGTCGGTCTGGCCCTGGCCGGCCAGCCACCGCTCGCCGCTCACCACGACGCGACGTTCGGCGCCCCCCAACTGCAGGGCGGATGGGAGCGCACCCTGGACGGGCTGGCCGATCCTCTGAGCGGGCAGCCCCGCCTTATCACCTTCGACCCCGTTGTGGCCGCCGGGCGCGAAGACGTGGTCCTCGCCCACCTCGAGCATCCTTTGGTGGCCCACTGCACCCGCCTGTTGCGCAGCGCCATCTGGGGCGGCCGCCTGCCTCTGCACCGGGCCACCGCCGTGCGCGCCGATCTGCCTTCGGGGATCTCCGTCGACGGGCTTCTGGTCGTGGCCTTCGCCCGACTGGTCGTCGTCGGCGGCGACGGGGCCCGCTTGCACGAGGAGGTGGTCCTGGCCGGCCGGGAACTGCCGCCGACCGGTCGTTCCCGGCGAGTCGAGATGGACTCCAACCGCTACCGGGATGTCCGCATGGCGGTAGAGGCCGCGCTGGACCCCGACCGGTGCCACCCCGCCCCCGAGGTCGCAGAGCGACGGCTGATCGAGGAGTGGGCCGACATCGCCCCGCGGCTGGCGGTAGATGTCGAGCGCCGGGCTGATCAGCAGTTCGAGGGACTGGCCCAGGACTTCGCCCTCCGTCGAGCAGCCGAAGCGGCCGGCGTGGAGGCGGTGTTCGACCAGTTGGAGGTAACCCTGCGGCGTGCGCTGGCACCGGGCCCGACCGACCGGCAGCTCAGCTTCGACGACCTGGAGACAACCGAACGTCTGCAGCTCGAACGGGACCGACGGGCCTGGGTCGACCGGCTCGACAGCCTCGAATCCGACCGGCTTCGAGAGCTCGAATCGGTAAGCCGACGCTTCGAGGGGGCCCGTAACCTGGTCTTCCCGTTCGCTGTGGTCGTCTGCTCGCCGGAGGCCGCCCGGTGAGACGCGCCCCGGCGCGGCCCGGCGGCCGCCAGGAGCAGGCCCGGCGCCGTCACGCCTGGCTCGAACTGGTGCAGACCACCGGGCCGTGGATCACCCTCCCCGTGGCCGACCGGGTGCTGCCCGACGGCCCACCCGCGGTCGCCGAGCCGGTCCGGGCCGAGCTCCGACGGGCGGTGACCGACATGCTCGCCGACCGGGGCGCTTCTCGCGACAGGGTCATCGAGCGGGTCCTGGGTGGCGCCTTCGATTGGGGCGGGCATCTCATCCTCGGCCACGACCTGCCCGACCACCTCGTCGAGACCGTGCCCGAGCACGGGGTCGTCATCCGGCCGGACTTCGCCTTCTTCGCCGAGCCCAACCAGGGCGACGACGGCCCGTCGAGCGCACCACTAGGCGACACCGACGAGGAAGAGGATGGCGAGGAGGTAGGGGAAAGCGACGTCGAGGCCACCGCCGCGGCCGAGGCGTCGGGGCCGTGGCGGCTGCTCGGCCTCAAGAGCCCGTGGGGCAGCCACCCGCTGACCCGACAGCGCTCTTCCGGCTGGGCCTCCACCCCGGTTGAGAGGCGGGCCCGGCTGGTGCGCGCCCGCGACGTACCCGTGGGGGTGGTGACCGACGGTCGCTGGTGGGCCCTGGTGTGGGCTCCCCGCGGCGGGACGACCGCCGCAGGGGTATGGGATGCCGGGCTGTGGAGCGAGGAACCTGAGACCCTTCGGGCGCTGGTCGCTTTGGCCACTCGGGCCCGTTTCCTGGCCGAGGCTCCCGCCGATCGCCTGCCGGCGTTGTTCCGCGAGAGCCTCGAACGTCAAGAGGAGGTCACCGAAACCCTCGGCCGCCAGGTCCGTCAAGCCGTCGAGCTCCTGGTCTGCACTCTCGACGACCTCGACTTGGCCAGTGGCCGCCGCCTCCTCGAAGGTGTGAGCGACGACGAGTTCTACGACGGCGTGGTGACGGTCATGATGCGTGTGGTCTTCCTTCTCTTCGCCGAGGAACGGCGCCTGTTGCCGAGCGACGACGCTACCTACATCGACTCCTACAGCGTCGGCCGGCTAGTCGAGCAACTGGAGAGCCGGGCCACCCTGGCCGGCGAGGCCGCCCTGGAGCACCGCAGCGGGGCGTGGCACCGGCTGCTCGCCGTCAGTCGGGCCCTCCATTCTGGCGTCGCCCACGAGGATCTGCGCCTGCCGGCCTACGGCGGCGACCTTTTCGACCCCAGCCGCTACCCCTGGCTTGAGGGCCGGCGCAGCGGTGACCCGGTGGAGGGGAGCCGGCCCCCTGACGTCGATGGCCTCACCGTCCTGCGGATGCTGCGCGCCGTTTAGTATGTCGACGTTGGAGGGGAACGCCGCCGCCTTACCTTCCGGGCCGTCG
>JBPCRR010000356.1:0-8765 GCA_050996645.1 Acidimicrobiales bacterium
CGCCGGCGTTGGGTGAGGGGTGAGCCGGCGCGTCGTCTAGCACCGCCCGCCAGATCCCTCGTACGGCTGCAGGTCGCACGAGCGTGACCAGCGCGGCTGTCAGGCGAGCAGGCAGCCAGTTGGCCACGTCGTCGGCGCGCGCGCTGGCCCAGCCGAACCTCTCGTAGCGTTGCCCGCGGTGGCCCACCATCGCGTCGAGGGTGTTGACCGCCCTGTAGCCGAGGGTGCCCGCTGCGCCCGCCGCCACGCCCCACATCGCGGGCGCAACCACGGCATCCACCGTGTTCTCCGCCACCGATTCCACCACCGCGCGGACCATCTCGGCTTCTCCCAGACCGGCCGGATCGCGCCCCACCAGCGCCGGCAACCTGTGCCTGGCCTCGGACAGGTCCCCCCGAGCGAGGGACTCGTCCACCGATGCTGCGGCACGGGCCAACGCCCGGCCCGCAACCGCCGTCGTAGTTGCCAACATCGCGGCCGCTGCGCCCCGATGGCCATCGCGGCCTCCGGCCAGGGCCCTTCCGGCGAGCGTTGCACTGGATACCCCCGCTATCCAGAATCCAACCCCGGCCGCCTTGGAGTCCCGGTAGGCGCCGCGCTCGAGCGCGCCGAGCGACCTCCCGAAAGCAGCGACTGGGTGCAGGGCCGGCGGGGGCTCGCCGAGGAGCCGGTCGAGGATCAAGGCCGCGGCCACGGGCCCGGCCTTACCTCGATCCAACCGCTTCAACCACCTCTTCGCGCCCTCGTGGGTCACCGGGTGATCCGTCGCGAAGGACCGCCGTTGCAGGCTCACCATCGCCCAGCGCGAGCCCCGCGAGCTTGGCCCATGGGTCCCGCGCCGCCCAGGGGTCTTGCGCCACTGCGGACCCGGACCCGAGCCGAAAGTGGCCGGTCAGGCGCGCCGCCGAGACCGTGGCACGGGTCGCTGGCGGCCCTGGCAGCGCGCCCGGCGACCCACGCGAGCCCATCCTCACCCGGGCACTCACCAGCCGGCGATCGAGGGGGGCTCCTGCGAGGTCGACACGTCCCATCCCGAGGCGCTCGGTCTTCATCCAGTCGCGGCGGGATCGCAAGACCCGGAAGAACGCCCACCACGCGGCGGCCTGCTGCATGTAGGTCGCGTACGGCCAGTTGGCCAGCCCCAACAGCACGGCCTTGGCAAAGGAGAGCTCCTTTGCCACCCTTCGCCTGTAGATCAGCCCCCAAACACTCAGCGGCGTCAACCCGGTCACCAAGAAGATCGGCACGAGCCACACGGCGTTCTGTGCCCCCCTCAGCGGGGTTCCTGATTGGAACAGCAGGATGTACGCGAGGATCCCCGTCGCGACCAGGTAGACCAGGGAACCGAGGACCTGCAGCCACGGCAGGATCGTGAAGTAGCCGATCTCGCACGCGGCAGGGGTGGAAAGCTTCGGCGACTTCATGACCGCGGGGAGGTACTTGAAGCATTGCATCACGCCCTGTGCCCAGCGGCTCCGCTGGCGGACCAAGGCCCGGAGGGTCGCCGGACCCTGCTGCACCACCCAGGTGTCGTGGCAGTACTCGGTGCGCCCCCCCGTGAGCAGCACGTGGAGGCCCAGCTCGAAGTCCTCTATGAGCGAGTCCTGCCAGGGCTGGCCGCGAAGCGCCGCTATCGCCCCCAGCGCAGACAGCCGGGTGAACTGACCGTTGCCGCCCATGCCGGTGCTGCCCACGTGGCGGCGCAGCATCTGCATCGCCGCGATGACCCCTGTGAACTCTAGGTCCTGCAGCCTGGTCAAAAGCCGCGACCTGAAACCGGGCCGGTCGCTCTTGTCGGCGTCGCCCTGGTTGCGAACGTGGACCCTGATCTGCACCGCGGACACCCTTGGGTCGGCGAAGAACCGGGCGCCGGCGATGTAGTCGAGGCACCTCGGGTCGAGGTCCCCATCGGCGTCCAGGACCCCGATCATCACCGTCTCTTGCGACACGCCAGCAGGCAGCCAGTCGACGATCGCCCGCCATCCGGCGTTGAGGGCCGGGCCCTTGCCGAGCTGGGCGTCGGGGAGCCGGCGGCTGACCAGGTGGACGCGATGCGAACGGCGGGAGAGCTCCGACACGATCTGAAGGGTGCCGTCCGAGGAGTCGTCGTCGATGCACCAGACGTGCGCGGCAGGGAACTTCGTGAGCAGTCGCAGGACGGTGGTGCCTATGACGCGCTCCTCATTGAGGCACGGGATCATGAGGTGCCACTGGTACACGCTGCCGTCCCCAGGTTCCAGCGGCTCGTGCCTGAAGTACGGGATGATGATCAGCCCCACGTACGCGACGAAGCTCGCCGTCATGAGCAGGGCGATCGCGTTGACCAGGCCAACAGCTAGGTCCATCGAGCGCCCTTTCGAGCCCTGCGCACGGCGACGCCACGAAAGACGAGCACCAGAAGCGAAGGGACGATGAGAACCACGGTCATTATCTCAGCGATCTGGCCTTGCCCCTCGTACACGAGCGCCGCGTCCGCGCCCGCCACGCCGAGGATGCCGGCGGCCAGACCCCCACCTGGTCGCCAAGCCGCTCGCATCCCCGCGACGCTACTCGGGCGTCCCGTCCTACCACCTGACGGCGGCCGCCAACACCCCGGCTGTCTCGGCCAACACGCCGGCAGCGCCAAGGACGTCGCCGGTGAAGCCGCCCAAACGGCGCTCAGCGAGCACGACCACGCCCACCCCCGCCAACGCCGCCACCGCGACCGCGACCGGACCCGCCGCCGGCCGCCATCCGGCAGCCAGCCCGAGCGACGCCGCGACGCCCGCGATCAACGGCGCCCACGCCGCACGCCGCACCCCCGCTGCGGACGCCGCCGGCGCACCGAACGCGGACGCCAGGCCTCCGCCGAGACTTGCCCGTGCGTACGGACGGCTGCGCACCGCTGCCGCCATGCCGGTACGCGACATGCACCACAGGGCTCCGAGAAGCAGCGGGGCCGGCCGCAGTGAGGCCAAGGCGGCCCAGCGGAGGAGCAGCGTCGTGGCCACCACAGCAACTCCGAACGCACCAATTTCGGGGGATGCCATGACCTCCAGCCGCCGCGCCAGGCTCATGTGGGGCAGGAGCCCATCGGCGCTGTCGGCGAGCCCGTCCACGTGGAGCAGCCCGGTCGCGGCGAGGTCCGCCGCAACCACAACCGCCGCCGCGACCGGCGCCTGCCAGACCCTTCCCGCCAGCCACCAAAGGCCCCCGAGGCCGAGGCCGAGGAGCGTGCCGACCGCGGGAAACCAGGCCAGGCAGCCGGGAGTGGGGACGCCGTTGCCCCCGAGCCCGGCGCTGAACGGCGTCAGGAACGCGATCGCCCGCCGTAGCTGGATCACCATCTGTCCAGGCGCAGCGCCCGGCCCGCCACGACAAGCATCACATCGTCGGCCGCGACCGCCACGGCTTGGTTGACCACGCCGAGCGCGTCGCGGTAGCGGCGGCCGACCTCGGTCGAGGGATGGACGCCGAGTCCGACCTCCTCCGACACCACGATGGCGTCCCCGCTTCGCTCTGCCAGGACGGTGCAGAGCCCCTCAGCGTCGACCTCGAAATCCGTCGCCCCCGCGACCCACGAGCCCAGGGAATCGATGAGCAGCGTTCCCCCCGTGGCGCCGACGGCCTCGCACAGGGCCGTCCCCGCCTCCACGGTGCGCCAGGCGGCTGGGCGCCGGCGGCGGTGCAACTCCACACGCCGGGTGAAGTCGGTGTCGTCGGGGTCGAGCGTGGCGGTGGCGAGGAACGACACCGGGCCGGGAAGCGACGCCGCCATCGCCTCGCCGAGGACTGACTTGCCGCTTCGGGCCCCGCCCAGAAGGAGCCGGATCACGCTCTTGGCTCAGCGGCCGGCGGGCGACTCGACACATCCACGTCTTCGCGTACCTCCGGAGGCCGGAGGTTAGCCGCCAAGGCCCGGGGTAACCTCCCGGCGTGCCCCGCGCCCAGTCCCCTCGCGCCGAATCGCCCCGCGTCGAATCGATAGTCCTGCTCAACACCGGGCATGGCAAGGGCAAGTCGTCGGCGGCGTTTGGCGTGATGGCCCGCGGCTGGGCCCGCGGCTGGCGGGTCGGGGTTGTGCAGTTCGTGAAGGGCGGGAAGTGGAAGACCGGTGAACGAAAGCTCGCCGACCAGTTGGGGATCGAACGACAGACCCTCGGCGACGGTTTCACCTGGGAGTCGAGCGACCTCGACGAGACCGCGGCCAAGGGCCGCCACGCCTGGGAGGTGGCGCGGGCCAAGCTGGCATCGGGCGACTACGACCTGCTGATCCTCGACGAGCTCACCTATGCGGTGACCTATGGCTGGGTGGCGGCGGAGGAGGTCGTCGACGGGCTGCGGGCGCGCTCACCGGGCACCAACGTCGTGATCACCGGCCGCGATGCCGACCCCGCTCTCATCGAGGTGGCAGACACGGTGACCGAGATGCGCAAGATCAAGCACGTTTACGACCGGGGAGTCAAGGCGAAGAAGGGCATCGAGTACTGAGCGCATCGGCGATGGCGTCGAAGGCATCCCAAACGTCGACGAACCGGGTGTAAGCCGGCGCCGGCCCGAGGCGCAGGACGTCTGGGGTGCGGAAGTCTCCCACCACCTTCCCGGAGCTGATCAACGTCTCACACAACTCCCGCGCGCTCGGATGCGCCAGCGACACGTGCGCCCCCCGCCGGCTCGGGTCCGCCGGGCTGGCGAGGCTTACCCCCGAGCCGGCGAGACGGGTCGCGACCAAGTCGACCATCAAGGCGGTCAACATCTCGCTCTTGGCCCACAGCCGATCGATCCCGACCCCCGCCAGGTGGGCGGCGGACGAGTCGACCGCGACGAGGCCGAGCACGGGGGGCGTGCCGGTCTGGTAGCGCGCCACCCCTGATGCCGCCCGGTACTCCGGGCCCATCTCGAACTGGTCGGCCTGGGAGAACCATCCCCAGATCGGCTGTCGCAGCTGGCCCTGGAGGGCACGACTGACGTACGCGAACGCCGGAGCGCCGGGTCCCGCGTTGAGGTACTTGTACGTGCATCCGACGGCGAGGTCGACGCCGTCGCTGTCTAGCTGCACCGGAAGCGCACCCGCGCTGTGGCAGAGGTCCCAGCAGACCAGCGCTCCCACTTCGTGAGCGATCGACGTGACAGATGCCATATCCGAGCGGGCCGCCGAGCGGTAGTTGACGTGCGACAGGCACAACAACGCGACGGTCTCGTCAAGAGCGCCGTCGAGAGCGTCGAGATCGAGGCCCTCAACGGCATCGCCCGGGACGAGGCGCAGCTGGCGGCCGGTGGCCTCCGCAAGGCCGGCGAGCACGTAGCGGTCGGTGGGGAAGTCGTTGGCGTCCGCGACGATGGTGGTTCGCTGCGGAAGGCTGGCCAAGGCGCCCGCGGCCAGCTTGTAGAGGTTCACCGTCGTCGAGTCGCATACAAGGACTTGGCCCGGCGCCGCCCCGATCAAGGCCCCGACGCGGTCGCCCACCGCTGCAGGCAGGTCGATCCAGTCCTCCCAGCCCCCGACCAGCCGCCTCCCCCACTCGGCCAGCGCTTGGGACACAGCCGCCACCGTGGCCGCCGGCGGCCGCCCCAGGGAGTTGCCGTCCAGGTAGATCGGCGCCCCGTCGTGGATGACGAAGTCTCCCCGGCACGCCGCCAGCGGGTCCGCTCCGTCGAGGGCCAGTGCGTCCTCGCGGGTCGGGGCCACGGGCATCGAGGCACGGTACATCTCGGCCGGCACCGGGTACTACCCCTGCATGTCCAACCACGAAGCTGACCACGCCCTCGGCCTCGAGCTGCGGCTGGAGGAGCTAGTCGAGCAGGCGGCCCGCGCCGAGGTCCAGGGACGGACCGACGACGCCGAGGCGTTGCAATCCGAGATCGCCGCGCTGCAACAGGAGCTGGCCACCACAGCGGAGCGCGCCGCCTCAGGAGCGGCCGAGCCCGCGATCGTCCACGCCGAGCACCCCGATGCCGAGCACCGCGAGGCAGGCTCGCCCGGAGGTCCGGGTGGCGAGCCCGGGTAGGTGCCAGGGCGGCGACCAGGAGATTGACTCGCCTTGCGGGCGCGACCGATACTGCACTCCCATCTTCGACAGTGGAGGCTTTCGTGGCTCACGTGTTCTTGTCCGACGATTGGTTCGCGGCCCTCGAGGCGCTGGCCGCCGAGGCGCCCGAGCCCCCCGCTGGTGCCGCGGACATCGTCTTAAACCTGACGGTGACGGAGGCCCCCGGGGGCCCGGTCGAGGCACACCTGACCGCAGGCCGGTTCGGAAGGGATCACATCGACGGCGCTCCCACAAAGGTGATCGTGCCGTACGAGGTGGCCAAGGAGATGCTGATCCAGGGCAACCCCGCGGCCGCCATGCAGGCCTTCATGTCAGGGCGCATCAAGGTAGAGGGCGACATGTCCAAGCTGATGGCGATGCAGGCGACGCCGCCCACGGCCGAGCAACAGGACTTCCAACGAAAGGTGCAAGCCCTCACCGCATGAGCGCAGGGCGCCGGCGAAGCTAGTCTCAGGCCCATGCCCCTCCCGTCACCAGCGGTCGACCGCACATGCCTGATTACCGGCGCATCCTCGGGGATCGGAGCGGAGATGGCCCGCGAGTTGGCCCGGCGAGGACACGGGGTCACACTCGTGGCGCGCCGTCTGGAACGGCTGGAAGCCTTGGCGGCAGAGCTGTCCTCGACAAACGGCATCCGGGCCGAGGCGATCTCGGTGGACCTGACCGACGCCGACTCCCGGCGCCGGCTTCCAGACGAACTCTCCGGGAGGGACCTGACCGTCGACGTGCTCGTAAACAACGCCGGCTTTTCGACCACCGGCCCGGTCCAGCAAAGCGGCGCCGACCGCGAGGTGGCGATGATCCGGACCAACGTGGAGGCGGTGATCGACCTGTGCTCCCGCTTCATTCCGGGCATGGCGGAGCGCCGGCGCGGAGCGGTCCTCAACGTGGCCTCCACGGCCGCTTTCCAGCCGCTGCCCGGCCAGGCGGGTTACGCGGCGACCAAGGCGTTCGTTCTGTCCTACAGCCGAGCCATCGGCGCCGAGCTGCGCGGCACCGGCGTGACGGTCACGGCGTTGTGCCCCGGACCGGTGCAGACCGAGTTCATCGAGAAGGCGGGGCTCGACGGCGACGCCGAGATGTCGCTACCGAAGTTCATGTGGGTCCCAGCCCCCGACGTGGCCCGCGCCGCGATTGAGGGCATGGCTCGAGGACGCGCAGTTGTGATACCCGGGACCGCCAACCGCCTCGGAGCGACGGCCGCGCACCTGGTTCCCCGGTCCTTGCTCATGCCTCTGCTCGCCCGCCAGCACCCGTCGCTCAAGAGCTGAACTGGCCGGCTGACATGAGCGAACCGGGGCGGGCCGAGGACGAGGAGTTCCGCCGCCGGGTCGACAAGGCGGTGGTGGTGTTGTTCGCCCTGGTCACCGAGAGCGTCGGCTGGGCAACCAGCTCGCTTCTCGACGAAGACGTCGAGCGGGCCAATCGGGTGATCGCCGACGACCACAGCGTCGACAAGCGGTGCGCGGAACTGACCGGGCTGGTCAAGGAGCGTCTGACGGCAACACGGGAGCCGACGGAGCTGGAGGACCTCGTGTCGATCCTCCAGGTCGTGCCGGAGCTCGAGCGCAGTGCCGACCTGGCCGAGCACATAGCCCAGCGCTCCTTACGAGGCCTCGGAGGCGTGATCACCCCGCGCAGTCGCGGATTGATCCAGTCCATGAGCGCCGTCTGTATCGGCATGTGGCAGGTTGCGGGTCGGGCCTACGAGCAGCGTTCCCGCGACGCCAGCTTCCAGCTCAGCGAAGCCGACGACGAGCTCGACGGGCTGGCGGCAGCGTTGGTCACGGAGGGTCTCGCGGAGGGGACCTCGCCGCAGGTGGCCGTCGACCTCGCGCTCATCGCCCGCTTTTACGAGCGCCTGGGCGACCACGCGGTCAACCTGGCGCGTAGGGTCGATCTCATGGCGGCTCCGCGCCGCCTCGGGGGCCTGCGGGGAGCCATACGGCGCCCGGGCCCGCTCGCGGCAGCGCCCACTGAAGGCGGTCCGCCTGGGCGGCTATGGCAGCGGCTGAAGCGCCTGCGACTCGTGCCCACGGACGACGTTTTCTTCGACCTGTTCCAGAGAGCCGCGGCCAATGCCAGAGACTGCGCCGAGGAGGTGCGCAAGCTCACCGGCTCGTTTGCGGACCTCGACGCCCACTATGCCGAGATCAAGGGCTTCGAGCACCGGGGTGACCAGCTTACCGTCGAGCTGCTCCGCCGCCTCGATGCGAGCTTCGTCACGCCGCTCGACCGAGAGGACATCCACGCCCTCGCCGAGGAGCTCGACGACGTCGTCGACGACATGCTCTCCGCTGCCTCCCTCGTCCAACTGTTCAGGGTCCACCAGCCACTGCCGGAGGTGGCAGAGCAGGCCGAGGTCCTCGTCGAGATGGCCGACGAGATGGTGGCTCTGATGGGCTGCCTTCGGCGCCGGCAAGGAGCACGGCACCCCCTCGAGCGGATCGAGCACCTCGAACGCCAGGGTGACGCCATCTTCCGCCGCAGCATGAGCCGACTGTTCAGCGGGGAGTACGACGCGCTCGACGTCCTCAAGTGGAAGGACATAGTTCGAGCTCTCGAGGACTCGCTGAACGCCATCGAGGACGTCTCCGATGTCGTGGAGTCCATCCTCGTGAAGAACTCCTGATCCGACAGTCGCTAGCGGCTCGCGGTCACCGCCCTACCATCGCGTGGATCACGTGGAACGCCAGCCACGCTGTGGCGGCCGCCCCCGGGATCGTGAGCACCCAA
>JBPCRR010000374.1:0-8618 GCA_050996645.1 Acidimicrobiales bacterium
TTTGTTGCACGGCCGCCACGGGTGCCAGTCGGTGGGTGGTGAGCGGGCGGGCGCGACCTGGCCGGGGGTGGCCGGGAGGAGCGCGCCAGCACGTCGTGCTCTACGAGCTCGGAGCCGGCCCAGCCAACGCGGGGATCACCTGGCTAACGGTGGCCGACCCTCAGGGGATCCTGACGCCCGAGGCCGTCGAGGCGGCCGCATCTGCGGCCGATCATCATCAGCCCCGGCCCGTCATGGTCGCGGTCGAGGACACCCACATGGCCTCCGGGGGCAGGGTATGGCCCGCTGGTGCGCTGGCGACACTGGCGACGGTGGCGACTCGCCGCTCACTTCATATGCACCTCGACGGTGCCCGCCTGTGGCACGCGCAGGCGGCGACGGGCCGCTCGATGGCCGAGCTTGCTGCGCCCGCAACGACTGTGATGTGCTGCCTGTCGAAGGGGCTCGGGGCTCCCGTCGGATCACTGCTGGCCGGACCGTCGGATCTGATGGCCGAGGCGGTGGTGGAGCGGCAACGCCTCGGCGGCGCCATGCGTCAGGCCGGTGTCATCGCCGCCGCCGGCCTGGTCGCCATGCGGACGATGCGTGACCGTCTGGCCGAGGACCACGCCCAGGCGCGGCGTCTAGCGGAGGCAGTTGCATCGCGATGGCCCGGCGCACTCGTCGGGCCGGTGGAGACCAACATCGTGGTGTTCGAACACCCTGAGCCCGCGCGGCTCCTCTCCCACCTCTCCGGTCACGGCGTGCAGGCCGGGACGATCGCCCCTGGCGTGGTGCGCCTGGTTACCCACTATGACGTGGACGAGGGCGGCATCGAACTCGCCTGCAAGGCGCTGGCTTCGTCACCGGCCTGAAGGCCCGCGGCAACTTCGTCGCCCGCCAGGGCCCGGTAGGTCTCTGTCGGCGACGACCTGCCCCTGAGCACGACGGCGCCCGCCGGCACCCAGTGCGCCGCCTCGTCCCCGGCCGACCTGACGGCCGCGGCGCCGGCGAGGACCCGCCCGGGCGTCGCCTTGGCGAGCTCCGTCAGGCGGGAGGCCTCGTTGACCGGGTCGCCGACCACGGTGTACTCGAAGCGGTCGGTAGAGCCGATGTTGCCGGCGACGACCGATCCCGACGAGACACCAATCGCCGCCTCGAGCCGCGGCCCCCGGAGGGTCGCCTTCTCGATGCTGGCCCTGATGGCGCGCGCGGCTCGCAAGGCGCGAGCCGCGTGGTCCTTGGTGCCCCCAGGCGGGCCGAACACGCAGAGCGCCCCGTCACCCTCGAACTTGTTGACCCAACCTCCCTCGGCACCAACGGCGCCGACGACCGCAGCGAAGTAGACGTTGAGGGACCGGACCACGGTCTCGGGTGGTTCACTCGAAGCCAGGGCGGTCGAGCCAATAAGGTCGACGAAGAGAACCGTGGCCTCGCACCGTGCCCCGCCGAGGCCGACGCCGCGCTCCATGGCCTGGGCGGCGACCTCTGCGCCCACGTAGCGGCCGAAGAGGTCCTCCAACTGGCGCTGGCGTCGCAGCGCCTCCACCATCCGGTTGACACCCGCTTGGAGCTGGCCGACCTCACCTCCGTCGTTGACCACGACCTCCACGCTGAGGTCGCCCGCCTCCACCCGCTTGAGCGCGCGCCGGATTGCGGCCAACGGATCCGATACCGCTCGGGCCGCGCCCACGATGATGGTGAAGCCGCTGATCAAGCCGGCGACGCAGAAGAACAGCAGGGGGCCGGTGAAGCTGCGAAGGGTCCGATTGCCCTGGCCCAGCGGCGCCAGCATCAGGGCGACCAGAGGAACCCCCGACCCGAAGGCCCAGCTCAGCACCAGCCTGGGAAGCACCCGGATCCCGAGTCGGCGGCTGGGCGGGTTGCCGGCGAGGGCCCGCGCAGCGACCGGGCGAAGAGCTCGCTCGATCACCAGGGCCGTGAGGCTGCAGCTGGCCAGGGCCGCCAGCAGCACTCCGGTGATGATCAGGGCAACCCGGCGCCCGGTGTAGCCGAGCGCTGCGTCCAGGCCGCCGAAGAGGCACGCGGCGACAGCCCAGTACCAGAAGGTGCCGAGGGCCCGTTCGACCGGCTGGCGCAGCACCATGCGCTGCTCGGCGGGCGTCGCCGGCCGCTGGCTCTCGAGCCACTCGACGATCGGCGCGAAGCTGCGCAGCGTCCGCCGGAGGCCTGCGGGTATCGCAACAGCCAGGAAGACCCCGAACGCAACCAGCACGATCTCGCGGGTGTGGGCGCCAGAGGACGGACCTGGGGCTGCGGGCTCCATGAACTGCAGGTATACGAACAGCGCCGCGCCCGGCACCGCGTTGACCATGATGGTCAGGGTGGCCAGCCCGATGGTCCGGCAGCCGAGGAGCTCCACGTGTTGCCAGATCCGGTCCCGGGTCTTGGCGACCGACGCCGCCAGGCGGGGAGAAGCCATCTTCGCGACGGTAGCGCCTCGGACGCTGCGGACCGCAGCGGGGCGCGGGGCGCACCGGGTCGCGCGCAGGCGATCCGCGCATGGCCGCTGCGGTGAGTCCTGCCCGGTACTCTCGGAGGGTGGCCGAGCTGATGGGAGAGGTCCCCTCGTCAGCCCTCGCCATCTACGCTCACCCCGACGACCCCGACGTGTCCGCCGGCGGGACCCTCTCCGCCTGGGCAAGCGCCGGATGCCTCGTGCACGTTTGCATCTGTGCCGACGGCGACAAGGGTTCGAGTGACCCATCAGTGCAGCCCAGCCGGCTCATCGAGCGACGACGCAAGGAGGTCGCCGCGGCCGGCAAGTCCCTGGGGGTGGCCGCGCACCACTGGTTGGAGTACCGCGACGGAGACCTCGACAACGACCTGGCGCTGCGCCGCCGGCTCGTGTGCCTCATCCGGGACCTGCGGCCAGCTGCGGTCGTCGCCGCGGACCCGACGGCTGTCTTTTTCGGGCAGCACTACGTCAACCACCGAGACCACCGCGCCGTGGGTTGGGCCACGGTCGATTCGGTGTCACCGGCATCGGCCAACCCCCACTACTTCCCCGACCAAGGTCCGCCACACCGGGTGGGTGCGCTGTACCTGTCGGGGACCCTCGAGCCCGACGTGTGGGTCGACATCTCCTCGAGCATCGACCAGAAGATCTCTGCGGTGGCCTGCCACGCAAGCCAGGTCGGGGATCGTGACGAGTGGTTGCGGACCGTGGTTCGCCAGCGCGCGGAGGAGGCGGGGCGCAAAGCGGGTGTCCAGTACGCGGAGGAATTCCGACGGGTGATGCTCACGTGATGGCCCCGCCGGGCGCCGCCCCTCCGACGTCGAACCGCCCGGCGATCCTGCAGGTCGACATGGACGCCTTCTACGCTTCCGTGGAGGCTCACGACGACCCGAGCCTCAGGGCCAAGCCCCTCATCGTCGGTGGCACGGGGCGGCGGGGAGTGGTCGCTTCGTGCAGCTATGAGGCCCGCGCCTATGGGGTGCGCTCGGCGATGCCGTCGGGGAAGGCGCGTCAGCTCTGCCCCCACGCAGTGGTCGTGTCCGGCCGCTTCGGCCGCTACGAGCAGGCGAGCGCCCAGATCCACGAGATCTTCCACCGCTTCACCCCGTGGGTGGAGGGCATCGCGCTTGACGAGGCCTTCCTCGACGTGACCGGAGCGACGAGGCTGTTCGGGACCGCCCGTGCGATAGCGGCCCAGATCCGCGCGACGGTCGGCGCGGAGCTGGGTCTCAGCTGCTCGGTGGGTGTCGCAAGGGTCAAGTTCTTGGCCAAGCTGGCGTCGGAGGCCGCCAAGCCGCGAGCCGCGCTGTCGGGCACCATGCCGGGGCTCGGTGTCGTGGTGGTCGAAGCTGGCAGGGAGCTCGAGTTCCTTCATCCGCTGCCGATCGAATCCCTCTGGGGCGTGGGTCCCGTCACCGCCGCACGCATCCGCAGGTTGGGGCTGACGACCGTCGGCGAGCTGGCGTCGTTGCCGGTGGAGGCCTTGGAGGCGGCCGTGGGGCGCGCCGCCGGGCGTCACCTGCATGCCCTGGCCAATGGCGACGACCCTCGCGCCGTCGAGACGGGGCGCGCCACGAAGTCCGTCGGCCACGAGGAGACCTACGCCTCCGACGTCTATGAGAGCGAGACCCTCGGGCGCGAGGTGGTGCGCATGGCCGACGCGGTGGCATCGCGGCTCAGGTCGGCCGGTGTGGCCGGCCGGACGGTCAACCTCAAGATCCGCTACTCGGACTTCGCGACCATCACACGCAGCCACACGGTCGGCGTGGCTGTTCAAGCCGGCACGGAGATAGCGCGCGCCGGCGCCAGGATGCTCCAACAGGTGGAGCTTTCGAGGGGCGTCCGCCTGCTCGGGGTCAGCGTCTCCAACCTGACCGCCGCTAGCGAAGCAGGCAGCGACGCGCAGCTTGCTCTCAACCTCGAGGGCGTTTCCGAGGCGTTCGATCTGGACAAGCTGCGACGCGATTGGCAGGCAGCCGACCAGGCGCTCGACGAGGTGCGGGCCCGCTACGGCACAACTGCGGCAGGTCCCGCCGTGCTGCTCAGCGAGGGGGGCATCGGGGTCAAGCGCAGGGGCGACACCCAGTGGGGTCCGGCGGACGGCCCTCCGCCGTCTTGATGAGGGTCCGCACCGGCGCGTTGCTGTAGGTTGCGGTGGGCGCGATGATGACGCTTACCCTGTGAGGCCGGAGGCTTGGGGTATGCCGCTTTCCGAAGACGAAGAACGCATCCTGCACGAGATCGAGCGCCGTTTCTACGCTCACGACCCGCACTCGGCCAAGCGGATCGAATCGACGACCTTGCCCCGTTACTTGGCCCGAAACTGCCGCTGGGGCGCACTCGGGTTTCTCGTCGGCCTGGTGGTCCTGCTGGTGTCGTTCGCGTCGAGCTGGGTGCTCGGGATCTTCGGGTTCGTGATGATGCTCGGGGGTGCGGTCGTGTTCACCCAGAACCTACGCAGGATGGGACAGCACGGCTGGAGGCAATTGACCAGCTCGGAGAAGGCCCGGCAGGTCAACGAGGCCATCGGGGAGACCCGCCGGCGCTTCCGGCGCCGCTTCGGCCCGCACGACTGAGCTATCGGCCGGACTGAGCTATCGGCCGGACTGAGCTAGCGGCCGTACTGAGCTAGCGGCCGTACTGAGCTAGCGGCCACCCAGGCGCCCGGCGTGGCCGGGCTCGGCGGTGAGGGCTCGCGCGAGCGGGGCGACTTGCGCGGGCGGGTCCATCAGCCGAGGCGCCCACGCCGCTCGAAGATCAAGCGCCCACCTCGCCCGGAGCCCGAGGGGCATGGCCCGGCGCAGTGAGCCGAGCACCTCGACGCCGAGCAGACGCGCCGCTGCGACAGCGCCGGGCGGCCACGCGCCGCCGCCAAACTCTGCCTGGTCCGCCAGTGCGGCCACCGCGGGCAGCTGCACCCGAAGGGCCAGCAGGGCCCCGTGGCGGGCGGTGACCTCCCTGGCGGATCGGTCGGCGAAAGCCGGATAGGTCTCGTCCGCACGCCGGCGAACGTCCCACCAGCTCAATGCCTCGGTCGCCTCTGCCCACTGCAACAGCACCTGGTCGCCACCACCTCTCGCGCGGCGCAGGCGCCGACGCCAGCGAAACCGCCGACCTAGAGCGGATAGACCTACCGCGACGAGCGCGCCTGAACCGACAACGGCGGCGGCGGCGATAAGCAGATCAGTGGGGCGCCGCGAACCGCGGGATCGCCCAGAGGTGCCGGCCTTGCCCAGCGCTCGGGGAATCGTGGTGGCGGGCGCCCGGCTCCCTGCGCCCGGCGTCGGAGCCACGGTCGTGGGGGTTGTCGGGTGCCCGTTCGGGGCGGGGGCGCCTGCAGCCGCTGTGTCGCCTGCGTAGCCGAGCGTGCCCGGTATCTGGAACGCGGCCTTGGTCGGCTCGAACGGCACCCACCCGACGCCCGGGAAATTGACCTCCGGCCAGGTGTGGGCGTCGCCGTCGAGGACGTGGTAGATCCCGGAGGCATCCCGAGTGCCAGTCGTGAACCCAACGGCGAGCCGGGTGGGGAGCCCGGCGGCCCGAGCGAGGACGGCGTAAGCCCCGGCGAACTGCTGGCAGTAGCCGTCCTTGGTGGAAAAGAGGAAGGTCTCGAGTGCCTGCTGGCCAAACCCGTCGTCGGGAGGATTGAGGTCGTAGTGGAACGCCGGCGTGTGGAAGTAGGACTGCAGCGCGAGGGCCTTGCCGTACTCGGTCGCCTGGCCGGCGGTGATCTGGTTAGCGAGCGCGAAGATGTCCGGCGGCAGGGGGGGCAGCTGCACGTACCTGAGCAGCGCAGAGGGTACCGGCTGATTCCCGGTAGCCGCGAGCTTGGACCCGTCGAGGGTGTCGAGGTACTGCAGCGACGTGACCGAGTAACTCTCACCGTCGGAGGTCGCCCTTGATGTGAGGAGGCTTCCGGACTGTGAGTCGTAGCTCACCGGGCCACCGCCGTGCACGGCAATCGGCGTGAACGCCATCGGGAGCCAGATGGAGTCGAGCTGCTGTATGTGGAACACCTCGGTGACCACGCGCGTGCCCGAGGGGATCGTCCGGAGCGCACCCGGCAGCCGCCCCCCGACCCCCTGATAGGAGTTGGTGGCTTCCCACACATCCCCGCGGAACTGGTCCAATGTCGTGAGTCGCCAGTAGGACGGTACCGGGCTCGACACGGTGAACACCGGCTGAGTCCCCTTCTCGGTGAGCCTCGTGTGCAGGGACACAACCGGGCTCTCGACTTGTCGGGTGCCTCCGAGGCCTGGGCCGCCGCGCCACCCGAGCACGCCGGTCCCGTCCGACGGCGACAGCACCGACGTGGTGAGCAGCGCCGCCAGCGCAGCAGCGGCCATCGCCACGACGCCAACCGCAGCCGCGCCGGCCGCGCCGCCTTGCCGGCGACCGAACCACGAGCCACGCCGGTGCCGCTCGGTCAGCTCGCCGGTCAGCAGCCAACCGCCGATTCCGAACGCTTCGAGCGCGGTGGACCAACCCCGGCCCCGGTTCACGCCGAACACGCAGCTCACCATGAACAGGCCAAGCGCCGGGATCACCGCTTGCAACCGGGTACGGGCGCGAAAGGCCAGTGCGTCGCCGGCAGCGGCTGCGACGCCGACTGCCACCACGGCCAGGAGCAGGAAACCCGCCGTGGCGGGGACCGGGGTCACCGCCGAGTGGAAGTCCCTCCCAGCTTGCTGGAGGGCACGGTGCAGCGCGCTCCAGGTAGTTGCGGTCGGCAAGCCGTAGAAGGTGTCTGATGGCGTCACGGTCCAGGCGGCGAGCAGGCCGATGGCGCATGCCGTGACCACCGCTGCCACCACCGGGTGCCAGGAGGTCTTGCGGGTCGCCCAGGCGCAGGCGTGGGCGCCGAGAGCCATCGCGGCCACGGGCAGCCACCAGTGGTGGCCGAGGAACACCCGCGCGAACCCGGCGGCGGAGGCCAACGTCAGGGTGACAAGAGCGCCGAGGCGCCACGAGTCGGCGCGCTGGGGATCGAGCGTACTAGGAGGCAGCGCGGGGCGCCGCCGGGCGCCGCCGGGCGCCGCCGCGGCCCCCAAAGCGGATGGAGCGGATGATGCCGGGGCTGGGGCGGTGATCGGCATCGCCGGCCCGGCGACAGCGCGGTCCTGCCGAGGGCCTCCTCCCACGCCAAGGCGAACGCGGCGAGCCTGGTCAGCCGGATCACCCGGGCTCCTTGGACGCGTAGTCCTCGCCGCACCAGGTCCAACCCCGGCGCCCGTTCCACGATCACCACCGTGGTGTCCGCACCGCCGAGCACACGCGCCATACCGTTCAACTCCTCGGCGCTCGTCGCGGTGGTCGTCACCACGACCGTCGCCCCGCCTGGGCCAACGCGGTCTATCAGGCGAAGGAGGCTGACCCCGTCGTCCGGCGGGTGCGCCTCGGATACCGCCAGCTCGTCGAGGATCGTGCACAGGTGGGCGCCGGAGGAGCCGAAGCCGGTGTCGGCGCCGGAGGTGGAGACGTACCGTACGTGCAGGTGGCTCCTGGTGGCGCTCGCGGCCACGCTGGCCGCGACCGACAGCACGGTCTCCAGCGATTCGCCGATGTGGCTGAGGTCGCGGAGGTCCGCCGCGACCGTGAGTCGGCCCGACCACGAGATCTCGTCTTGGCGGATCATCAGCTCGTCGGTCTTGGCGGTCGAGGACCAATGGACACGGCGGAGGTCGTCTCCGTCACGGTATTCGCGGATGCCGAAGAACTCGTCGCCCCCCGCCCCCACCACCGCCGCGCCCACGGCTTCCCGGCGGTCGCTTCCCGCTTGGGTGAGCGGGGCCACCAGGTCAACCATCGGAGGGTGGACGAGGAGCACGGAGCACCCGGCCGCGCTACAGCCCCAGCGCGTGACGCCGAAGGGATCGCTCAGTTCCAGGCGCAGGGGGCCGATAACGTATCGGCCCCGGCGCGGGGCTGGGAGGCGGTACGCGGCGCGAACGGTCTCACCGGGCGCGACGGGCGCGAGGAGCAGCTCGGCGGCGAGGGGACCGCCGTCGAAGGGGTCGCAAGCGGTCAGGACGGGGGAGGGCCGGCTTCCCGTGGCAGTGATTGCCAGGTGGACTCTGGCCTCGGCGCCGGCCGGCACCCGAGGCGGCGGGACTTGGCGGGTGGCGGCGAGGCGCCATCGCCGCGTGTGCACCCAAGACGC
>JBPCRR010000001.1:0-4553 GCA_050996645.1 Acidimicrobiales bacterium
CCGCGGCGGGCGCCGCGGCGCTGCTGGAGTCGACCCCACATCCACGCGGCCGGAACCGTGTCCGCGGCAGGCCCGAATTTGGCCCGCAACAACGGGTCCCAGACCACCGCCGTGACTCGCGAGTTGGTGAGTTGGGTCAGCCACTCCCTCGCCGAGATGCGGTCGAGCGCTTGCCAATCGGCGATTCGCCCGAGTCGAAGTGCGGCCAGGCCGGAGCGCACCCGGTCGGGTGGCCGCAGGGGAGCGAACCGGATGAGATCGAGCGGGGTCGTGAACGGCCATACCCGCCGGCCGGCCAGTATCCCGATGCTGCTGGGAAACCACTCGACCAACTCGGTGAGGCCCAGCTCCTCGATGAGCTCGAGGATGTCTGGCTCGCCGGGAATGAGATAGTGGTAAAAGCGTTCGAGGGGAGTGCCAGCGACGGTGACACCCTCAACCAACCCACCGAGGGTCGGAGCGGCTTCGAGGAGCGTCACCGAAGCTCCACCGGCTGCGAGCCGGCGGGCTGCGGCCAGGCCGCTGACGCCGCCGCCTATCACTATGGCGGAACGGGCGCTCACCAAGGAGTGGGCTCCGCCGGCTCGGCCTCGCCACCATCGGTCGATGCGTGGGCGTCGGTGACCTTGAGCCTCCGGTACATCGCGAACAGCTCGTGGAACGCCTTGGCGATCACCCGTGGGTTGGCCCCCCGGGCCTGACCGGCGGTCCGGGGCAGATGGGTCACGGGGATCTCGACCACCCCGCAGCCCGACCGGCCCAACTTCACCATCAGTTCGGTGTTGACCATGGCGCCGACGGCCTTGAGGTCGAGTTCCTTGAAGACCGACCGGCGGAACAACTTGAAGGCGCAGTCGATGTCTCGCACCGGAACGTAGAACAGTGCTCGCACCAGCAGGTTCCAGGCGATCCCGTTGACCCGCCGCATCAACCGGTCCTGCCGGTTGCGGCGGTAGCCCGCCACCACATCGACCTTTTCGATCCAGGGGAGGAAGCGGTCGAGCTCTGTCAGATCGAACTGGTTGTCAGCGTCGGTGAAGAACACCAGATCCATCCGGGCCGCGTTGAAGCCCGACCGCAGGGCCTCGCCATAGCCTCGGTTGCGGCCGTGGCGGACGAGCCGCACCCGGGGGTCACCAGCGATGATCTGCTCGGTCAGTGAGGCGGTGCGGTCGGAGGATCCGTCGTCGACCACGATCACCTCATGGTCGGTGAAGAGTCGGTCTGCCACCTCGGTGGCGCGGGTCACCGCCGCGACGATGTTGTCCTCCTCGTTGTAGGCCGGCAGGACGATCGAGATCTCGCTGGAAGGTTGCGGCATTGAGGCCCCTCCGTTGCAGCACGCGACGATTCGCCGCATGCGGGCGGAATGTTACTCAAGGGGTTCTGGAGGCACGGCCCTGACCCCTCCCTGCTCTCGAGCCTAAAAATACTAACCAACACTGAAACCTCATGAAAGAGTCTTCTAAAGACGATCCGTGCACCCAGGGAGGTATCCATGCCCCAACTCCTTCTGACCATGCTCACCGCTAGTAACGCATCCCGCGGGCCGGCGTTGCATCCCGATGCCGGCGGGCTGCCGGGCAGCGCCACCACCCAGCGGCTCGCCGACGGGGTAGGCGGGTGGGCGCTCATAGCGGCCATGCTCGGCATTGTCGTCGGGGCGGTGCTGTGTGGGCCTTCGGCCACTATTCGCAGAACCATCAGCAGGCTTAGAACGGACGTCGTGGCGTGATGGTCTCGGGCGTGGCCGCGATCCTGGTGGGCGCGGCTTCGCGCCGCCGCCGCCACAACCCACACCAGCGGAGGTTCTCCAGGTGTTCGCTGCTGCCGCTCAGCTCGTCGCTCTTGCCCGCCACCGCCCATGCGGCGACGCCGGCCAGACCGAGGCCGACCACGTACCTGGCCACCTGCCACACCATGCGTCCGCGCTTGCGCCCGAGCCTGGTTTCCAGCAGCCGTTCGCCTGCCGGCTCCGTCTTCGGCTGGATTGTCGGGGCGACTTCGGGGCGCTCGACACTGTCGTCCGCATGATCGCGCGAAGCCGAGGCTCGTCGGCTGGGCTCGAAGCGGACGGATACGGCCCTCCCTTACGAAGCGCTCGAAGCCCTCCAACCTCCGACACCGCGCCGCCGAGGTCGATGCCAGCTATGCGGCTTGCGACGCGCACCCGCTCGACGAGGCCGATCACTGGGGCGATCTGGCGTCGTTCCGCGAAGCCAGCAGGTTCGTGATGTCGCTTCCCTCCCGGGGGGAGCTGTGGTGGTGCGAGCTGTCGGAGATCGGTCGACGCCCGGTCGTGGTTCTGTCGCGTGACGCGGCCGTCCCCCAGGCTCCGGCGAACCCTGGCAGCGACGTGCGCGCCCGTCTCGGGCGGCTCAGCGACGTGCGGATGCGCGAGCTCTGCGACGCCCTCGAGGTCGCCGTTGACTGGCACCCCTGACCCAGGGCGCACACGACCAGCATCGCTACCGACCCGGCGCGGCCCGCGCCTCGGCCGCAAACCTGCTCCACGCCTCATCGGCGGGCCCTCCTGGCGCCTTAGGTCCAGGGCTCACCTCCTGTTCAATCCAGGCCAAGTCCCTCCCCGAGCACCATGCGTGGCCGGCGCGCCTCGCCGACCTCGACGCCGCGACCCCCCAAACGAGACGCGTTGCTCCCAGGGAGTTGTCGATCGGCCGGTACCTCCCAGTCCACTCGAGGCACCTTGCGCCCTGATTGTCGCTCGAGGCGGTCGTAGGCCATGTCGGACGAGCAGATCGCTGGGACCACCTCGAACGCCGCCCGCACCCGACGGGCGTGGTGGCCGAGGGAGCTTGGTGGCCCGAGGACTGCGACGGGGCCATCGAGCAGGCGGAGCATCGCAGGCGTGGTGGCGTAGGCGTGCGAGATCCGCGCGGCGTCGTGGCGGTCGATGGTGGTGTGCCACCCCCCGCCCCAGTCGATCGTCATGGTCTTATGGGGGCCATCGACCTCGACCACACGGCCGAGAGTGCCGGCTTGCACCGCCGCGCGGCGGATTCCCATCACCCGGTCTCCCGCCTGATAGCACCTCCGTCCGGCCTGAAGGCCCTGACCCCCAATCTCGCCGGCCGAGACGAGCCGTGAGCGAGCCGCTGCGTTGAGGACCTCCGTCTCCGCCGGGCCCATCGCGACCATACGGATCTCGGCGCCGCCGAGGTGCTGCGACCACCAGGTTTCGAGCAGGTGGCCGGCGGCCTCGGCCCCGGACAGGTGGGTGCTCGGGGTGGGCAGCACCGCGCCTGGAGACGAGCGCGCCAGCTCGATGTCGGGCCCGGGCCCTGTCTGGACCCTCCCGAGGAGGTCACCGGTCCCGGTCATGCCGGCGCTGATGGCCTGACGGCGCGCAGGCTGGGTCCCCCCTTCCAACAAGACGACCTTGACGGCGCGCCGGCGCGACCAGTCGACCAGGTCGCTCAGCTCGCCCGTTGGGTGCCGGTCGGCCCGATCGACGATCAGCACGCCCAGGCCCGCGAACCGCTCGTCGCGCGACTCGCCGGGCCGGGTGACACGCGCGTCGGCGGTCAAGGCTTTGAGGGAAGTGATCGCCTCCCAGCGCCGAGCCGCGGCCGGAGACCCGGTGAGGACCGATACGCGATAGCCGGTGGCTTGCCAGAGCGCGCCGGCGGCGTCGAGCACCGCAGCTTGAGACCAGAAGGAGTCTCTGCCGGCTGCGCCGCCGAGCACCGTCACCCCGTCGCCTGATCGGGTCAGCTCCTCGACCGCCTGTGCGCTGCGCCCGTCTAGCCAGCGGCGAGCCTTCACAGCCTCGGTGATGTCGCGGCGGGCCGCCACGCCGACGCCGGCACCGGCGCGGCCGTGGGCCGCGGCGACCAGTTGATGGTCGAGGCGGCGGGCGTGGGCGGTGGTCCATCTCCCACCGGCTACCGGGATGGCGTTTGCGCAGAACGCCGACGCCCAAGCCTCAGCGTCTCGGCCCGCCGTCCCTTCGGGAACGGTTGCGGCCAAGGCGGCCAGCACGTCACGGACGGCGAACGCCGATCTCTGCTGGGCTAGCCAGTTCGTGACGCCGACCCCGTCGACCATGACTCGGGCCGCTTCGCGCTCTCCGGCCGCTTCGAGCATCCCCGCGGCCTCGGCTGCCCCAAAGCCGGCTTCGTGAGCTCGGCGGGCCCAGCCGTCGGCGACGATCTCGCTGCCGCTCGGTGCGACCGCCGGCTCCTCGGCATTGCGGCTTCGGTACTTGGCGTTGCGGGCCCGACCCGGGGTGCGATCCAGCGTGGTGACCTGCTCGACGATCTGGCGGTGGCGCCGGCTCACCGCCTCGATCGCAGATCGCGGGACTCGGGACAGATCCGCTCGGCCGTCTGGGCCGAGGTCCCAGTCGAGCACAAGGCCTGCGACCGATAGATGGTGTCTCGAGCTCAGCCTGTACACAGCGGTGATCGCGCGCCGTGAGCACCACAGCGGGCTCCCGGCGAGGGCGCTCATGCGCCCGCGGTGTGCGGGTGAGAGGGGGGAGAGACCCAAATAGGGGGGCAGGTGCGGCTCCGATGCCGAACCTAGGGCGG
>JBPCRR010000019.1:0-12734 GCA_050996645.1 Acidimicrobiales bacterium
CGATGGCTTTGAGGGCATGGGCGATGCCCTCTATGGCCGCCGCGTCGGCGACGACCACCTCGGCTTCAGATGCCAGCACCAACCCTGGCTCGAAGGCCTTCGCATACCGGCTCAGGGCTTGTCGTATCTCGGCCAACCGCTCGCACATCCCACACCATCCCAACTCAAGGGAACGTCTGTTCGTATCCTACGACCGGGGTGTGACATCGACGTGCCGGGCTGATACTGGAGTGCCAGATCGATATTTGGGTGAGGCCTAGCAAGGACAGGATCCGTGCCCTAAGCCCCCAGGGAGATGGGGATGCCTGTTCGTGGGGGCGCGTGCGGGTGCGGGCCCAGCCTCGCCGAATCCCCCGGGGAGTGACTATGACTGTGGAGCCGCGCCAAGATCCGCCTCCTCCCGGCGGGTCGCTAGCACTACCGGTCAAGGAGCGGTCAGAAACGACACCAGGCCCCGGTCGATCGCGGCCGCAGCTCGCGCCTGCCAAGCCGGATCGACGACCAGAGCGGCGTCGGTTGGGTTGGTCATGTTGGCGCACTCGATGAACACCTTGGGCACAGTGGACAGGTTGGTGCCCGCCAGGTCGTCGCGAGGCTGGATCCCGTCTACCCCGTCGTATGTCGACACCGGCTCCCCGGTCCCGGCCGCGAAAGCCTGGCGGAGATCGCTTCCAAGCGCTCGGGACGCCGTGATGATGCCGTCGTTGGGACCGTCCGCCACAGGTTCGAGGATGGCGAAGCCGCGGCCCGCCGGCGGACCGCCGTCGGCGTGGATGGACACCGCCGCGTTCGCGTGAGCCTGGTTGGCGATGGCGGCGCGCTCGTTCACGCACGGCCCCACGCCCGAGTTGGACGTGCGGGTGAGTACCACCGTCGCTCCTTGGGCTCGAAGCTCGGCGAGAAGGAGCACCGCGACGTTCCAGTTGAACGCCGCCTCGGTGTACCCGCCGGCGGTAGAGGCTCCGGTGGTGTCGCAGCTCTCGCGATTGCGCCCGTTGTACACGGCCTGGTTGATGAAGCCGGGGTTGGTGGAGTTGGCGCCGTTGTGGCCCGCGTCGACGGCGACCACCTTGCCGCTCAGGACGCCGGCCGAGGTCGGCGCAAAGGTTCCGGGTGCGCCCGAACCGTTGCTCGTCGCAGTGGGCTGGACCGGCGAGGCAGCGGCTGCGAGGGTTTGCCCCGAGTGGCCTGAGGGGGCCGTGGTGGTTGTCGTGGGCTGGACCAGGGCGTTTGGGATCGTGGTCAGCGATGTTGTGACAGTCACCGGTGGCGAGGTGGAGCTGGTCCGGGGCGCCGAGCGCGGCGCTACATGAGCGATGCCGTAGCCGTCGCAGGCAACGAGCACCGCGATGGCTGTCGCGGCAATAAGCGAGCTCGACGGACGACCGTCAGCGGGGGTTGTCCCGACACGCCTCAATCCAGGCCGGCCCCGCCCAGCGCGGTGAGACCCCGCCGCAGCCTCGAGCCCGCCCGTGCAGCTCGCCGGCCAGGCACAGCCAGCACCCCTCCAGCGGCGGCGGTCAGCCCGGCCGCGATCATCTCAGCGACGATACCGCCAGCAGCCACAACCCGAAGCGGACGGCGGTCCAGGTTGCCCACTCGACTAGCACCATCACTAGCCGCATTTCTCCAACCGTGGCCGGACGCAAACGTTTGTTAGGCGTCGAGGGGGGTGTCTGGTGACTGATGGACCCCACAGCGCTCCTGGCTCCATTGGAGCGAAGCCAAGCCTCGACCAAGTTGGCGGCGCCCTTCAAGGAACTCTGTGAGCCTCTCGCGCGGCGTCGCGCGACCGACCTGCTAGGCAGCGTCTTGGCGCACCCGCGCCACCCCGTGCTGGTCTCGATACCGGCGGAGTGCTGGACAGAGACCTCGAGCGGCGGACGCGCCACCGGGCCGCGCTGTTGGATCCGCCTCCCCGGCGCTGCGCGCTGACCTGACCGACTTCGCAGGTGGTAGTGCCCGCGGCTAGCCCTTCTTGCGGCGACCGATCCTAAGGAGTGGGTCGTACTTGATGTCCGCCACGCGCTCCTTCATCGGGATGATGGCGTTGTCTGTGATCTTGATGTGCTCGGGGCACACCTCGGTGCAGCACTTGGTGATGTTGCACATCCCGAGCCCCCGTTCCTCCTGGAGCATCTTCTTGCGGTCCAGCGCGTCGTTGGGGTGCATGTCGAGCTCGGCGTAGCGGATGAAGAAGCGGGGCCCCGCGAAGGCCTCCTTGTTCTCCTCGTGGTCGCGGACCACGTGGCAGACGTTCTGGCACAAGAAGCACTCGATGCACTTGCGGAACTCCTGCGAGCGCTCCACGTCCACCTGCTGCATCCTGAACGGCGCCATCGGTTGCTCCGCACTCGGCGTGAACGCCGGCACCTCGGCTGCCTTGCGGTAGTTCCACGACACGTCGGTCACCAGATCCTTGATGATCGGGAACGTGCGCAGCGGTGTCACCGTGATCGGCTCGCCTCCGGGAAACGTCGACAGGCGCGCCATGCACATCAGCCGCGGCTTCCCGTTGATCTCCGCCGAACAGGAGCCGCACTTGCCCGCCTTGCAGTTCCAGCGCACCGCCAGATCGCCGCTGTGCATGGCCTGGACGTGGTGCACCGCGTCGAGCACCACCTCGCCGTCTTCCACTGGGACCGTGTAGTCGGCGAGGTCGCCGCCGGCGGCGTCGCCGCGCCACAGCCGCAGGGTCAGGTCGTAGGTCACGATTGCTCCTCCAAGAGGGCGGCCAATTCTGGCGGTGGCACCGGCAGCTCCTGGTGGCGGATCGTGACGCCTTTGTCCTCGCCGAGCTCGACGATGACGTTGCGCTTGCCCCAGAAGTCGTAGTCGGTCATCGGGTAGTCGTCGCGGGTGTGGCCGCCCCTGCTCTCCTTGCGTTCCAGAGCGGCCCGGGCGACGGCCTCGGACACGAGGAGCATGTTGCGAAGATCCAGCGCCAGGTGCCAGCCGGGGTTGTATTGACGGTGTCCCTCAACGCTCAGGTTGTCGACACGCCTGCGGAGTGCAGCGATCCGCTCCAATGCGTCCACGATCTCGGCCTCCTTGCGGATGATGCCGACCAGGTCTTGCATGACCTCCTGCAGGTCGTGTTGGACGGTGTAAGGGTTCTCGCCGCCCTCGGTGTTGAACGGCGCCAGTGCCGCACTCCCGGCCTCGCGCACGTGTTCCTCAGACGGCGCCGGCCGGGAGCTGCCGAGCCCCTTTGCGTACTCCGCCGCGTACTCGCCCGCCCGCTTGCCGAAGACCAATAGGTCGCCAAGGGAGTTGCCACCGAGCCGATTGGCGCCGTGCATCCCGCCCGCCACCTCCCCGGCCGCATAGAGCCCCGGTACCCGCGACGCGGCGCTGTCCGCATCGACCTCGACGCCACCCATGACGTAATGGCAGGTCGGGCCGATCTCCATGGGCTCGGTGGTGATGTCGACCTCGGCCAGCTCCTTGAACTGGTGGTACATCGACGGCAGTCGCTTCTGTATGTACTCGGGGGTTCGCCGCGATGCAATGTCGAGAAAGACGCCGCCGTGGGGGGAGCCCCTGCCCTCCTTGATCTCGTTGTTGATCGCACGGGCCACCTCGTCGCGGGGGAGCAGCTCAGGGGGACGGCGGTTGTTGCGCTTGGCTTCGTACCACCGGTCGGCCTCGGCTTCGCTGTCCGCCGTCTCGGCCTTGAAGAACTCGGGGATGTAGTTGAACATGAACCGTTCCCCGTTGGAGTTGCGCAGCACGCCGCCATCGCCACGCACCGATTCGGTGACGAGGATCCCGCGCACTGACGGCGGCCACACCATCCCGGTGGGGTGGAACTGCACGAACTCCATGTTGATGAGGCTTGCGCCGCTCCGAAGGGCGAGCGCGTGGCCGTCGCCGGTGTACTCCCAGGAGTTGGACGTCACCTTCCAGCTCTTGCCGATGCCGCCGGTGGCCAACACGACCGCCGGCGCCTCGAACACTATGAAGCGCCCCGACTCACGCCAATAGCCGAACGCCCCCACCACGCGGTCGCCGCCCTTGAAGATCTCGGTGACGGTGCATTCCATGAACACGTCGATCCCGAGGCTCACCAGGCGCTGCTGAAGAGTCCGGATCATCTCCAGGCCGGTGCGGTCGCCGGCGTGGGCGAGGCGGGCATAGCGGTGGCCGCCGAAGTCGCGCTGGCTGATCAACCCGTCGGGGGTCCGGTCGAAGAGAGCACCCCACTGCTCGAGCTCCCAGACGCGCTCTGGCGCCTCCTTGGCGTGCAGCTCTGCCATGCGCCAGTGGTTGAGCAGCTTGCCGCCGCGCATCGTGTCGCGGAAGTGGATCTGCCAGTTGTCCTCGGCGTAGAGGTTGCCCATCGCCGCCGCGATCCCGCCCTCGGCCATGACCGTGTGGGCCTTGCCTAGGAGGCTCTTGCAGACCACCGCGGTCCTGGCCCCCGCCTCGTGGGCTGCGATGGCCGCGCGGAGGCCCGATCCGCCGGCGCTGACCACTATCACGTCGTAGCTGTGCCGCTCGTGGTCGGCCATCAGAAGAACCTCGGATCGGTGATGGTGCCGCTGGCGACGAGCCTCACGTAGAGGTCGGTGAGGCCGACGAAGATCAGGCTCGCCCACGCCAGCTGCATGTGCTTGGCATTGAGCGTGCTGACCACTCCCCAGGCCTTGAAGCGGATTGGGTGACGGGAGAAGTGCTTGAGGCGGCCACCGATGATGTTGCGACAGGAGTGGCACGACAGTGAGTACAGCCAGAGGAGCACGGCGTTGACTGCCAAGACGAGCGTCCCGAGGCCCATGTGGACCCAGCGGTCGCTGGTGTCGCGGAACGCGACCACGGCGTCGTAGGTGAGGATCACGTTGAGGGCCAGGCCCAGGTAGAAGAAGTAGCGATGGACGTTTTGCAACACCAGCGGGAACCGTGTCTCGCCGGTGTAACGCTTGTGTGGCTCCCCCACGGCGCAATTGGGCGGCGACTGCCAAAAAGCCCTGTAGTAGGCCCGCCGGTAGTAGTAGCACGTGAGGCGGAACCCCAGGGGCACTATGAGGATCAAGATCGCCGGTGAAATGGCCCACCAAGGTCCGACGATGCCCAACATGGGGACGTGGACGCCGTGGAGCGAGCCGGCCCTCGCGTGGCCGCAGATCGTGGCGATGCATGGTGAGTAGAACGGTGAGATGTAGGGGCGGGCGAAGTAGTCGGCGTTCTGGAACGCCGCCCAGGTCGAATAGACGACAAAAGCTGCCATCACAGCGCCCGATACCGTCGGCTGCAGCCACCACCGGTCCGTGCGCAGCGTCTTGGCGGAGATGGCGGCCCGCGGGACCGGGCGCTCCTGGGGTGCCGGCGGCGCCGCCGCTACCGGTGTGGCCATGGGTCCTCCTGAAGGGTTGGCTCATGCACAGCGAGTGTGACCGTAACCCGACGGCGCCGAAAGGTAAAGACCATTCTCACTCTGGTCTCTATAGCTATAGACTATAGATATGCAGCTGCACCAGCTCCGGTACATGGTCGCGGTGGCCGAGGAGGGTCGCTTCACCCGGGCCGCCTCCCGCCTGCGGGTGGCCCAGCCGTCGGTCAGCACCGCGGTGCGGGCCCTGGAGCGCGAGCTCGGCGTGGCCTTGTTCCACCGCAGCAGGGGGTCGATCACCCTGACCGCGGCAGGCGATGCCTTCCTGCCATGGGCCCGCCAGGCTCTCGCCGACTGCGAGGCCGGTCAGGCGGCGGTCCGCGAGCTGCTCGGGCTGCGCGGGGGTCGTCTCGCGCTCGGAGCCACGCCGAGCCTCACGACCAACTTGCTGCCCCCGTTGCTCACCGACTTCCACCGGCGCCACCCGGGCATCGCCCTGGCCGTCCACGAAGCGGGGTCGCAGCATTTGGTGGGCAGGTTGGAGCGAGGCGAGCTCGACGTGGCCTTGGTGATCCTGCCGATCGAGCAGCCCTGGGTCTCCACGACCGCCCTGGTCGAAGAGGAGCTGGTGCTGGCGGTCCGGCGCGGTCATCCTCTGAGCCGCCGGCGTTCTATAGACATCGCTGAGCTCCGGGAGGTGCCGTTGGTGATGTTCCGCGACGGCTACGACCTGCGGTAGGTGACAACACAAGCCTGCCGACAAGCCGGCTTTGCGCCGGCGACGGTTCTCGAAGGCTTGGAGATGGACGGGGTGGTCGCGCTGACGGCGGCTGGGCTGGGAGCCTCGGTGCTGCCAGCGTCAGTCGTGCGCGAGGCGGCCCGTTCGCTTCACGCGGTCCACTTCGCGGGCCGGGTCCTCACCCGCACGGTGGGTCTCGCCGCCCGCCGGGACCGCCCCTTCTCCCAGGCGGCTCAGGCTTTTGTCGGCCTGGTGACCAGCAGTTTCGCCGGCGCGGTCACTCCGCCGACGGCGGTCGGAATTGCCGCAGCCAGGTGATCATTTCCTCGACCCCTTCGTCGCCGTCCACGTCGTGGGCGGATATCCACTCGTTGGCGTCTTCGGGGGTCAGCATGTTCTCCGACAGCGCCAACAGCAGCATCACCAGGGCTTGACGCCGGCGCGGCGCCAGCTTGACGATCAGCTCGCTCAACCGCTTGCTGAAGTCCTCCCAGCCATGCGCGCGGGCCAGCTTCCAGCGCTGGCCGTCGGCCATCTCGGTCAGGAAGTCGTGGAAGGGGTCTCCGTCGGTACCCGCCACCAGGTTTGCGGGGCCCCGCCGCAAAGCGCCAGGTGGACCTCGAACCAGACCACTTTGCGGCCGTCTGGCAGCGGCCGCACCCCCCAGCGCTGGGCGAGCCGCTCCACCATCCACATCCCGCGCCCGTCCTCGCGGTCGGTGTGGAGCTCGCGCAACATCGGCACGGCGGGGTGGTCGTCGACCGTCTCTACCAGGACCAGTCCCTCGTCCTCGAGCTGCACGGCCAACTGGATGACCGTCGCGGCGTGGCGAACGGCGTTTGTGACGACCTCGCTGGTGAGCAGCGCCACGATCTCCTCGGGGTCCTCGCAGTGCCAGACGGCCAGCATCTGGCCCACGAAGCCGCGCGCGCGGGGCACGCTCTTCACGTCGGCGGGAAGCACCACCTGTGCCCTACGAGGGGGTACGGCGCCTTCGCCACTCTCTGCTGTCACGGCCCCCCCCTTTCGGCTTGCGGCCGAGGGAATCTCACTGTGCAAGGTTGCGGGGGACCAGACAACACCTTGGCGCGCCCTTTACCCGCCTTGTGGCTTGGCTACACCTCCTCCTGCGGACACCTTCCCGGTGGCCGCCGTAGGGTGGGGGTGAATGATCGGTGAGCCAAACGTCCGCGGATGCACAGTGGGGATCACCGCCGATCGCCGCGGCAAGGACCAAGCCGTCATGTGGAGGCGCCTCGGTGCAGAGGTCATCCATGGGGCCGCCCTCGACACCGTCGCCGCGCCGAACCTGGAGGAGCTGAGAGCGCACACCGACGAGCTGATCGCCACCCCGCCGGACTATCTCATCGCCAATACGGGCCTTGGGGTCAGGACCTGGCTCGACCACGCTTCCGAGTGGGGGGTGCGCGAGGCACTCTGCACATCCCTCGGGCAGGCTCGTGTAGCAGCGCGAGGACCCAAGGCGGCAGGCGCCGTGCGCGGCGCGGGGCTTGCGCTTTGGTGGCGGTCTCCCGACGAGCAGTTGCACTCTGTCACCGAGCACCTGCTCGAGGAAGGTGTCTCCGGCCGGCGGGTGGCGCTGCAACTGCACGGGGAGGACTGCCACGAGATGACCGCGGCGCTTCGAGGAGCCGGCGCCACGGTGATCGAGCTTCCCGTCTACCGCTGGACGCTCCCCGCCGATCGCCTCCCCGCGCAGGCCCTGATCGAGGCGTGCTGTGCTGGAGAGGTGGACGCTCTCACCTTCACCGCGGGACCGGCAGCGCGCAATCTCGCCGCGTTGGCAGACGACATGGGTCGCCACGGTGAGCTGCTCGACGTGGTCAACGCTCAGATGGTCGTGGGCTGCGTGGGCCCCGTCTGCGCCGGCGTGGCCCGCGAGGAGGGTTTTGCCAACCCGTTGGTTCCCGAGCACTGGCGGCTCGGGGCGATGGTGACCAAGGTGGCGGCGGCGTTGACCGCTATGACCTAGCCCGTCGAGCTCGCCTGCGCGAGGCGCAGGCGCCACGTGGGTGCTCAGGCGGGAGCCAGGCTTGGCTGCCGCGGCCCCTCGGGGGTGGTCTCGGACCGCCGTGACCCTCCGCCGCGGCCCGCCTGCAGCACCTCTGCGTCACCCGCGAGCACAGGCAGTGGCCCCTGCCCGCTGATGAAATAGAAACCCCAGCACGGCCCGTGGTGAGCCGCTCGCCCCAAGACGACCGCGTCCTGCTCGAGACGGAGCCGAAGGGTGCGAAGGGTCGGCCGGTGGCAGTCGCCGACCCAGATGGCGGTGCCGTTGGCGAAGTCGAGCTCGGCGACCGCCAAGCCATGGCGGTCGCCGTCGTGCACCGCTATCAGGCGGTCGCCCAGGGCCGCGGCTCTGATCAGTCGCACCATTCGGGCGTTCCTTCGGGCCACGCCTTGGCGCCATGCCCACCAGAGTCGGACGCGAAGCTCCAAACGCTGCCCGAGCGGAAGGCGAACCAGTGGGACCGTCCTTCGGGACATGGCACGCTCCTGATCGAGAGCATCCAGTGTGGTGCAGCTGCCGTGCCATCGTACCTTTTGTCCGGTTGTGGCGGTCAGCTGTTTGTGACGGCCTGCAGCCAGTCCACGAGGTCGGCCTGGACCTCGTCGCGGTTGATCTCGTTGAGGACCTCGTGGCGCGCACCGGGGTAGTAGTGAGCTGTGACCGAGGCGCCGGCGTCCCTCAGTGCGGCCTCCAGCGTCCGGACGTGTGCTGCGCCAAGGGATACCGGGTCCTCCTCCCCGGTGAGGAACAGGACGGGCAGGCCGGGGCGAAGGCGCGCGAGGCCCTCGGTCGAGGAGGCGGCCATCGCGGCGGGCACCAGGTCGACCAGGTACCTGGGCGGTAGTGGCAGGTCCTCGCCGCAGAGCGGGTCGGCGATGTAGGCGTCGACCTCTGCCTCGTCACGAGAGAGCCAGTCGAACTTGGTCCGGGCCGGCTCGAAGCCGGCGTTGTAGCTACCGAAGAGGTCGACTGGGCTGTCGCCCTCGCCGGCGTCCACGAGGGACTGGAGCATCTCGGCGATCACGGCGCCGTCAGGGGAGGCGCCCAGCGAGCCCGACAGCACGAGGCCGTCGAGCGGCGTCCGCCCGCTCGTGGCGACCACCAGCCCGATCATGGAGCCGAGGGAGTGGCTGAACAGCACCAGCGGGACGGCCGGGTTCTCCCCACGAGCTTGTGCGACCAGCTCCTCGACGTCGCCGACCAACCCCTCGAACCCGCCGGGGCCGAGCAGCCCCGCCCCAGTCGAAGATGCGGTTCGGCCCTGTCCTCTCAGGTCGAGCGCATACACCGCATAGCCGTGCTTGGCGAGGACATCGGCCATGCGTTCATACCTTCTCGAGTGCTCGGAAGCTCCGTGGACCACCACCACCGACGCGACGGGGTCTCCTGCGGGCAGCCACCTGCGGCCGAACACCTCGACCCCGTGGGAGTCGGTCCACCAGTACTCTGACATCTCCCTGCTTTCTCTCCCGTCCCGGCCGCTTAGCTTCCGTAAGCTACCTGGGATCAGCGCCGGGTGAGCGCAGCGACTGCCCGGTTGTAGCGCGGATCCTCGTCGCCGGTGATGCGGGCCACCCAGCGCAGGACCTCGGCGACATCGAGGTTGGAATCGCCGGCGAGTACGGCGTCGATGTCCACCCAGTCCTTCGGTCGGTTGAACACGACCTTGCAGACCAAGAGATGCTCGGGGGCGAGGACCGGGATGGTCGTCTCTGCAAACGGAACCTGGCGCCGGGCGCGTTCCGCGGCGTCGTGGAACGGGTCATAGGAGAAGAACAGGTCGACCGGCGTGCCTTCCCACATCACCCTCGCCTGGCCGTCGCGCTCCACGAGTGCGCCGACTGACGGTTCGTCGGCGCTCGCACCCAAGCGGCGCAGCGGCGCCGCCACGTCGGCGAAGCGGTCGGCGGGGACGAACACGTTGAGATCGATGTCGATGGTGGCCCGCGGCTCCGCGTAGTAGGCAAGGGCGAGCGCGCCCCCGAACGCGTGCGGGATGTCTGCGAGGGCCGCGTCGATCGCCACGATTCGGTCAGCGAGCGACCGAGTCGTCATCTGGACACGAGCCGCGGCGCTTCGAGCACCGGGGCGCTATGGCGGGCCGGGATGGCGTCGACCAGCGACAGGACATCGACCAAGCGTCTCCCATGCTCGATCAGGTCTTCGGCCGGCGGGAGATCGTGGCCTGGCGGTCTCGCGTCGATCACGAGCTGCTCGCCGGCGGCGGCCACCATCTTGCGCAGGGTCTCGTAGGTCGGATCTCTGCGCCCATGTTCGTAGGCCGATACCACCGGCTGCGAGGTCCCGGCGCGCAATGCCAGCTCGGCCTGGGTGAGGCCGTGCCGGCGACGAACCGATCTGATCAGGACACCCGGCTTCACGGAGGGAGTATATCGGATCGTCTATGTAGCGCAACCAGGCCGGCCGGGTCGTAAAGCTTGGGAGCGTGACGCCGCCTTTCCTTCATGTCCTGGCTGCCGCGGGAGGTGATCGCGGCCATGGAGGCGCGCTCCGCCAAGCTCGAAGGAATCATCGCCGAGATGGCGCAACAGCATGCGTCACCTCGAATAGGCCCGCACCTCGCCGGCCCACGTCCTGGAACACCCCCTTCGACCACCTAGGAGGAGGTGACAGTGATCCAGGCACCCCCGAGGAGCTGAAGCGCAGCCTGGCCCGCGTGGTGATCTAGCGATCAGCTGCTTTCGAAGCCCTGTTGGCGCAACCGCAACGCTGCGGCGTTCTCGCTCACCAGCTTGCGGACCGGCTCGGCGAAGCCCGACGTGTTGGTGGCGGTTATCTCAATCGTCACCTCGATGTCGGTGCCGTCGATGGCGTTGAGGTGGGCGACGACCTCCTCCGCCAGCCGTCCGGCGTCGCGGGCCATCCGGCCGGGATCGAGCGACGCCACTCCGTAGAAGCGCTTCAGCACTCCAGGACGTCGCTCGGTCCTCGCCTGACCGGTGGAGTCCGTCGTCGGGTTGAATTCGTCGGACAACCCCTCCTCCGCAGCTGATTCTGCTGAGATCAGTTCCGCTGCCATCTGGGCATTCGCCGCATCGGGGCTAACGACGAGGGAGGTCTCGCGGATCCCGCCGGCCATCGACCCAGCCGCCAAGCCGGCGAATCGCCGCGGCGTGCGAGGGTCGGCAGTCTCGGCCACGGCGAAACCCTCGTCCGCCCACACCGTGGAGTTCGGACCCGCTTCGACGCACTCGAAGAGCGTTCTGGTTGCGGTAGATCAGCTCGTTGCCGACCGCGCCGCCCGACCGGCGGTAAGTCAACGTCAGGACGTCTTGGCCATGCCACTCGGTCTGCACCACGGTGACCGCCTCGTCTGCCACGACGCCGTGGACCACGGCGCCAGGCTTCAGGTCCTCGAGGCTCCCCGACATTGACCCAACCGTACCTCCCGCCCTCGACTCCAATGGTCGTAGCTTTCCCGGGCCCGGGACGGAGGTCGTTCGGCAGGCCGTTCGGGCCGTGTTTGACTTTAGGCCCACCTGAGTCTCCGGACGGTTTGGGGTCTCCGGACGGTTTGGCCACCGCGGCCGCCTGGAATTGGTGGTCTCACCCTGTTGGCAGTTGGAAGTGGCTCGTCGAACCCGTTTTCTGTCCGTGGCCGAAGGCCGTCCGCGACGAGTGGCGGTGGCCCACAGCCCTCTCGCTAGGCGTCCGGCCCGCGGCTTCATTGGGCCATCGATGGTGAAAGGTGGCGGAGGGAGAGGGATTCGAACCCCCGGGGACTTGCATCCCAAGGCTTTTCAAGAGCCTCGCATTCGGCCGCTCTGCCATCCCTCCGAGGCGGATTCTACGGGCGCTGACCCCACGTGTCCCATGAGGTGATGTTCTCCACGGGGGGTCGGGAGGCGGGCTTGAAGTCTCCCCCGGTTGTGTAGGCGACCGGGAACAGCGCCACCTGGGTGACGTTGTCGGGGATCCCGAGAAGTTCGGCGACCTCTTTCTCCTTCATCAGATGCAGCGTGGTCCAGCTCGAGCCGAGCCCCCTCGAGCGAAGGGCGAGGAGGAAGCTCCACGCTGCGGGCATGATCGAGCCGTACATCGACGCGGCCATGACGTTGGGCGTGTTGTCGAAGCGGCCCTCCACGCAGGGGATCACATGGACTGGCACCCTGTCGAGGATCTCCGTGAGGTGCATGGCGCTCTCGTAGACCCGGCGGGTCTGTCCCTCGGCGACCGTGCCGGCGGCCTGGCGGAGGTAGGCCGCGCCACCCTCCCGGTAGAGCTCGGCGATGCGGGCCCGCTTGGCGGGTTCGGTCACGACCATCCACCGCCAGGTCTGGCTGTTGGAGGCGGTTGGGGCCTGGACGGCCAGGCGCAGGCATTCGAGGATCACCTCCTTTTCGACCGGCCGCTCGAGGTCGAGCCGCTTGCGCACCGCCCGGGTCGTGGAGAGGAGGTGGTCGACCGTCGCGCTGTCCAGATGCTGGGAGTCCATGCGCTCGAACCTAGCGGCCGCCGCGGGGCAGGATGGAGGGCCTGATGGACGAGCGCGAGCTGAAGGAGATGATCGAGCAGGTGCGCGCAGGCGAGCTCGATCCCGACGAGGCTGTGCGCCGGTTGCGCCGCCTGCCCTATGAGGACCTCGGCTATGCGCGCGTAGACCACCACCG
>JBPCRR010000036.1:0-8936 GCA_050996645.1 Acidimicrobiales bacterium
ACCATCTCGTCGCTCCTGCGCCTCCAGGGCCGGCGCCTTCCCCCGGGGGAGTCCCGCCACGCCCTCGAGGAGTCGGAGCGACGAGTGCGCTCGATCGCGCTCGTGCACGAGATCCTGTCGCGCGACACCCACGACGACGTGGACTTCAACGACATCCTTCCCTCCCTGATCCGCATGGCAGAGGACCTCGGCCACGACGATCGGCCCTTGAAGGTCCACTGCAGCGGGGAGGCGGGCCGGCTCCAAGCGGCGGTCGCGACGCCGTTGGCGGTGGTGATCACCGAATTGCTACAAAACGCCGCGGAGCATGCTTTCGGCGACGAACCCGCCGGGGGCCGGGAGCTGGTCGTTCGCCTGTACTTCGAGCGCCACGGCGACAGGCTGCACGTGGTTGTACGCGACAACGGCGTTGGGCTTCCTCCGGGCTTCTCGGTGGAGGCGACCACCAGCCTCGGCCTTTCGATAGTGCGGGGCCTGATCGCTTCCCAGATGGGCGGGACGATTGCTATGCGCTCCGATGGCGGCACCGTGGTGGAGCTCGACATCCCGGTGGACGTGGAGGTCGCCGACCTCGAGTCGCTCTGAGCGGAGCGCGCCTAGGAGGCGCGGCGCTGGCGGGCCAGCCAGGCCTTGCGGAGCTTTCGGCGCTCCTCCTCCGAGGTGCCCCCCCAGATACCCGACTCCTGGTTGGTGGCCAGCGCGAACTCCAGGCACGCAGCTTGGGCCTCGCATGCCCGGCAGACCGCGCGTGCCGAGTCGATCTGCTCGATCGCCGGTCCGGTGGTGCCGACGGGGAAGAACAGGTCGGGGTCGGTGTCTCGACACGCGGCCCGGTCACGCCAGTCGTCGACATCCCATTCGAAGTTGCGGCTCCAGGTCAGGGCCACTCTCGCCTCCTGGCGATCAGATTGTGAAAACGTTCACGTAAGGGGGCCGCCAAAGAGTTCACCGCGGTGTTGCCCAGCGTAAAGCGGCCAAGGCCCCTTTGCAAGGCTCAATGCAAACCAAAAAGGCGAAATCGCCCCCCACTGCGGTGACATCGGGCACACCAGGGGCTCACGCCTCGGCGCGGCCGGGTTCGGCCGGCCCGAGAGGAACCACCAGCCGAAGCGCCTGGCGGTGGCTGCGGATCTCGAGGCGAGCCGATTCCCCCATGTACTCCCCGTCCATCTGGTACGGCAGTGGCTGGGCACCGCTCACCACCAGCGCCGTCTGGCCCTGGCGGCGGTCCACCCAGGGATGCCTGCCGAGGCGCCGGCCGTCTCCGAGCGCCGACGCCGCCAGCGGCAGGAACGTGGACAACTGCAGGTTGCGGAACGTGACCAGGCTCAAGTCGGTGTCGAGCCCCGTCCCCGGAGCGGCGTTGAGGGGCCGGCGGCCGAGGAAGGTGTAGGGGTTGGTGTTCATGCAGATCGCGAAGTACCCGTCCTCGATGTCGGGTGGAGCCGCCCCGCCGGGGCCGCCCGGCTCGGAGTGCACACGGAGCCTGGGAGCGGACCTGTCGTAGTGGCGGGTCCAGGTCGACACCGCCGCGTACACGAAGACCGCGTGGCCGAACATGCGCTTGAGCGTGGCGCGGCGGTCCACCTGGTTGACCACCACCGCGTCGAAGCCGATCCCCACGTGGAAGAGGAAGTATCGCCCGTTGACCGCACCCAGGTTGACCGCCTGGATCCTGCTTTCAGAAAGCGCGGCCAGGAGCTCGCCGGTGGCCTCGATCGGGTCGTTGGTCATCCCGATGGTGCGCGCGAAGACGTTTGTCGAGCCTCCCGGTAGGACCCCGAGCGCTGTGGTGGTGCCGATGAGGCCGTTCGCTGCCTCGTTCAAGGTGCCGTCGCCCCCGAGGACGACCACGACATCGACGCCCTCGGCGGCAGCGCCCTGCGCGAGCCTGATGGCGTGGCCGCGCCGGCTCGTCTCGGCCATGCTGACCTGGTGGTCTGCGGCCAGGGCCTTTTGGATGACCACCCGCGCCCGGGCGGTGACCGACGAGGCGGAGGCGTTTACCACCAGCAGCAGGCGCACGACAGCTCAGTCGTTGGCAGCTTGCTCGGCGGCGGCCCGCAGTTGCGCGACGGTGCGAGCCAGCAGCCTCGACACGTGCATCTGCGAGATCCCGAGCTGCGCGGCGATCTCCGACTGGGTCAGGCCGTCGAAGAACCTGAGCCGAACTATTAGCCTCTCGCGCTCGGGGAGTTGGGAGAGCAACGGCGCGAGGACGGCGCGCCGCTCGGCGTCGGCAAAGCCCACGTCCTCCGTGCCGAGCCTGTCGCCAAGGGTCTCGCCATCGGTGTCGCCGGCGGCGGGCGCGTCGAGGGAGGCGAAACGGTATGCCTGACCGGCTTCGAGGGCCTCGAGGACCTCCTCCTCCGAGACTCCCACCTCGGCGGCCAGTTCCGCGATGGTCGGCGAGCGGCCGAGCTCGTGCCCCAGGGTGCCTATGACCTTGCCAAGGCGAAGGTAGAGCTCCTGCATCCGCCGCGGCGCCCTCACCGCCCAGCCCTTGTCCCGGAAGTGGCGCTTGAGCTCGCCGACGATCGTATGGGTTGCGTAGGTGGAGAACTCGACACCCCGGTCCGGGTCGAAGCGTCCGACCGCCTTGAGCAGGCCGAGCGACGCGACCTGGACCAGGTCGTCCAAGGGCTCGCCGCGGTTGGCGAACCGTCGCGCCAGGTACTCGGCGAGGCCGAGGTGCGCCTCGACCAGCTCATCGCGCAGGTCTGTGTCCCGGCTGACCGCATACTCCACGAACTTGGCGCGGATCGGTCCGCGCTCCTCAGCGGCGAAGCTCACGACGGGCCGGATCGGCTGGCGCGACGATGCTTGACCAGCCGGAAGCCGGGCTGGTTGACGAGCAGCTCGTGGCGGTCAACCAGAGCCTCGAGGATCAGCTCGGACAGCTCACTAAGCGCCACCGGGGAGTCGCTGGTCTCGAACGAGCTGAGCGACCCTTCGACGACCAGGCTGTCCTTGTTGAGCAGATAGCGCACCTCGACGGTGCCCGGACGGCCTTGCGGGCCGGTCAGCGCATAGCACAGCTCGTCTATCGCAAGGCGCAGGTCCTCGACCTCGTCATAGCTGAAGCCGAGTCTGCTCGCCAGGCCTGCTGCGGTCACCCGCGCCAGCCTGAGGAACTCCGGCAGCGCCGGCACGACCAGGCGAACCTCGTCCTTGCTGGCCACTGTGGTCCTCCTCGAGGTGTGCGGGGTTGCGGCGGGAGCGAGCGAACTTGCGGGAACGGTGAAGTCCCGAAGGTACCATCGCCGCGCCCCTCGTCCTGGCCCCCCGCTGGGCGCCCGGGGACGAGGCTAAGTGGTGCGCCAAGTGGTGCGCCAAGTGGTGCGATTGGGGCCGCCTGCGCCAGAATCGGTCCATGAACGTCGTCGTTTGCGCCAAGCAGATCCCCGACCCGAACAACCCGGGCAGGCTCGACCCCGAAACCCACACCTTGGCCCGGGAGGGGAAGCTGATCCTCGACGACTCCGACTCCTACGGGGTGGAGATGGCCTTGCAGCTCGTCGAAGCCGCCGGCGGCGGCGAGGTGACCCTGGTGTCGATGGCTCCCAACAGCGAGACCAGCGGGCTGCGCACCGCCTTGGCGATGGGCGCGGCTCGGGCCATCCTCGTATCGGACCCGGCCCTCGCGGGATCGGACGCCCTCTCCACAGCCAAGGTGCTGGCGGCCGCTGTGAAGCGCGCGGAGCCGGACCTGGTGATAGCGGCCACGGAGTCGACCGACGGTTATACCGGCACCCTGCCGGTCCAGGTGGCCGAGCTGCTCGGCTGGCCGTCGGTGTCCTTCGCAAAGAGGGTCGAGATCCGCGATGGCAAGGTGCACGCCGACCGCCAAACCGAGGCGGGCTTCGACGAGGTGGAGGTGCCCCTGCCGGCGCTGGTCACCGTCACCGCCGGCGTCGTCGAGCCGCGCTACCCGTCGTTCAAGGGGATCATGGCGGCCAAGGGCAAGCCGGTCGAAGAACTCTCTGTAGCCGACCTCGGGCTAGAGGGTTCTCAGGTGGGCCAGAGCGGAGCCCGACAGGAGATCGTCTCTGTCGAGGCGGCGCAGGCGCGCCAGGCCGGCGAGGTCGTCGTGGACGAGGGCGACGCACACGAGAAGATCGTGGCGTTCCTCGAGCAGCTCAAGATCATCTGACCGCCGGGCAGTCACGCCGCGGCACCGACCGCTCTAGAGGAAGGTTCGCACAACTATGGCAGTGGACAAGATCTGGGTGGTCGTTGAGCCCGCCGAGGGCAAGCTCTCACCGATCAGCCTCGAGCTGCTCACCAAGGCGAGGGAGCTGGCCACGACGGTGGAGGCCGTGACCTGGGGGGACGCCTCGGCGCTTGCCGCCTCTGCGGGTGCCTACGGTGCGGGTGCGTTGCACACCGTGGGTGACATCGGACAGTCGCTTCCTGGACCATCCGTCGCCGGCGCCATCGCCGCCAAGGTGAGTGCAGGCGCCGGGCCTGATGCCGTCTTGGTGCCCCATGACTACGACGGGCGCGACATCGCCGCCCGCGTGTCGGCCAAGCTTGACCGTCCCGTGCTGACCAACGTCGTCGGCCTCGCCGAGGAAGGTGGCCAGCTGGTCAGCTCGCACGGGATATTCGGTGACACCCAGATCCTGCGAGCCCGCTTGAGCGCCGATCCGCCCGCCATCTTTGTGGTCCGCACCAAGTCCTTCCCAGCCGAGGAGAGCGGTGGCTCCCCGGCTGGGGTGGACACCTGGGAGGCCGGGGATCTCGGGGCCACCGACGGCGCCGTTGTCGTCGACCGCCACGCCGAGGAACGGCAGGGGCCGAAGCTGGACGAGGCTCCCGTCGTCGTTTCGGGCGGGCGGGGGCTCGGCGAGGCGTCCAAGTACGAGATGATCGAGCAGCTGGCGAAGTTGCTTCACGGAGCCGCTGGGGCGTCCCGAGCGATCGTGGATGCCGGGTGGGTGCCGTACTCGCACCAAGTCGGCCAGACCGGCAAGACCGTGAAGCCGACCGTCTACCTGGCGGCCGGCATCTCGGGCGCCACCCAGCACATGGTTGGCATGAAGGGTGCGAAGAACATCATCGCTATCAACAAGGACCAAGAGGCCCCGATCTTCTCGATAGCCGACCTCGGCGTGGTTGGAGACGTCCACAAGGTGCTGCCGAGGCTGATCGAGGCGCTTCAGGCGCGGGGCTAGGCCCCATGGCGCTCCCGAGGAGGCGCCGCGGCGAGGCCTGGTCCAACTGGGGTGGAAACCAGACCTGCTACCCGGCTTCGGTGGCTCAGCCCGCGACGATCTCCGAGATCGTCGGGGCGGTCAAGCAGGCCGCCTCCAAGGGCCAGAGGGTCAAGGTCGTCGGGGCGGGCCACTCCGTCACCGGGATAGCCCTCACCGACGGAGTCCAGCTGGACTTGTCGCGTCACTGCCGGCTGTTGGAGGTAGACCGTGAGCGCCAGCGGGTCAAGGTGCAGGCGGGGCTTCCCCTTTGGCGGCTGAGCAACTCCCTCGCCGCTTCGGGAATGGCGCTGGAGAACCTCGGTGACATCGCGAAGCAATCGGTCGCCGGCGCCATCTCGACCTCCACCCACGGCACGGGCGCCGCCTTCGGTGGCCTCGCCACCCAGGTGGAGGGCCTCGAGCTGGTGCTCGCCGACGGGAGCGTCGTCGACTGCTCGGCGGCCGAGGAGCCCGAACTCTTCGCCGCGGCCCGGGTCGGCTTGGGGGCGCTCGGGATCATCTCGGCCGTGACGCTACGCACGGTGCCGGCGTTCAACTTGAGGGCACGCGAGGCTCATGAATCGCTCCCCCGGGTGCTCGACGGGTTGGACGAGACGGTCGCGGGCGCCGACCACTTCGAGTTTTACTGGGTGCCCCACACTAGGGGCACGCTCACCAAGCGCAACGAGCGCACGTCCGATCCCCCCGGAGGCCGTGGCCGGTTCGGTGAGGTGCGAGACCGCGTGCTGTTAGAGAACGTTGCCTTCGGGGCGGTCTGCCGCCTCGGGCGTCTGGTCCCGGCGCTGGTGCCCCGCCTCGCGCACCTGGCGATCGGGGGCGGGCCGCGCACCTACGTCGAGCGGAGCTACAACGTGTTCGCGAGCCCCCGGTGGGTGCACTTCGTCGAGATGGAGTACGCGCTGCCGCGCAAGGCCGTCAAGACAGCGCTCGAGCAACTCGTCGCCCTCATCGACGACCGGGGGTGGCGGATCAGCTTCCCGGTCGAGGTCCGCTTCACTGCCGGCGACGACATCCCACTGTCGACTGCATCGGGGCGCGACAGTGCGTACATCGCTGTCCATCAGTACCGCGGGGTCCCGTTCGAGGAGTACTTCCGGGCGGTCGAGGCGATCATGATGCCGCTGGAGGGAAGGCCCCACTGGGGGAAGATGCACTACCAAGACGCCGCCTCCTTGGCGCCGCGCTACCCCCAATGGGAGCGCTGGCAGGCGGTACGGCGCCGCGTTGATCCGGAGGGACGCTTCGCGAACGACTACCTGGACAGGGTGATCGGCAGCCCCTAGACCAGGGGCCACGGGTAAGGGTGGTCCGCTCTCGGGTGCGGAAAGTGTGGGTGGGCGACGAGAGCGTCGGCGCGCCTGCGCAGCGCTGCGAGCTCGTCGGCGTGGAGCAGGTCGCCGAGGGATGAGTCGACATCGCTCGACGCGAGGCGGCCAAGATCCTCGATCAGAGCATCGGGGATCGCCTGGCCGGCGAAGTCCCAGATCACCGTGCGCAGCTTGAACTGCGCGTGGAAGCACAAGCCATGGTCTATCCCCCAGATCTGGCCGTCGGCGTCGAGGAGGCAGTGGCCGCCCTTGCGGTCGGCGTTGTTGGCGACCACGTCGAAGACCGCCATGCGTTGCAGGGCGAGGTGGTTCCCCGGGTCTTCCATCAGCGTGAAGTAGTGCTGCTCGAAGTCGGCATCGACGAACCTTTGAACCGAGCCGGCCCCCAGCGGTGCGTCGGAGCGGGTGACCGTCTCGGGCACCATCGTCCAACCCAACGCGAGAGACAGGTGGTAGGCCGCGACCTCGCGCCGCCACAAGCCGTCTGGGAAGTCCCACAAGCCCCGTTCCAGACGGGCCGGCTTGTAGATGGCTGGCAGGGTGTGGGTCTGCAGCGTCGCTTCGGCGAGGAACGTGCCGTTGCTGCTCCAGGGCATCCGGCCGAGGACGGTGATGTCGCCCTCGGCGAGGACGCTCAGCGCGACGGCGGGCGGTGGCCGTTGGTCCGCGGGCACGAGTGGCCTTCGGCGTCCAGGGGATTCCCGCACAACGGGCACGGGGGACGGCCGGCGGAGACGAGCTCGGCGCCGCGCTTGGCGAGCCCGGCCGCCTGCTCGCGGGTGATGGACATGCGGGCCATGGCGCCGTCGGCGGGCTCGGGTGAACCGTCGGGATCCTCGATCACGAGCTCCTCGGCCAACACGACGATGCGGTCGGCAGCGGTGTCGTACGCGAGCTGCATGTTGCCGACGGCCCATTCCGCGAGGACCGGTTCGTCGAGCGCCATGTTCGAGCCCGAAGGCAGGTCTCCGACCGCCGGCACGTCGGCGAGGAGCTCCGAGATCAGCTCGGCCAGGGCAGCGACCTGCTGCTTCTCTAGCTTGAGGGCCACGGTCCGCCGTCCCTCGCTCGCTTGGAGGTAGAAGGTGCGCTGCCCCGGCTCGCCAACAGTGTCGACCGTGATCCGCGCGGGGGAGTGCATCTCGAACGATGCGCTCACCGAGGCGCCCTCACGAGCCCCGCAGCTCCGACAGCGACGCGGTGGAGTTGACCGCCAGCACTGCTGGCCCGCCCGGTCCGTAGGAGATGGCCGTGATCGAGCACGGCGAGATGACGATGCGCTGGAACAGGTCGAGGTGGGTGCCCAACGCGTCGGCCACCGCCGCCTTGATCGGATCGGCGTGCGACACTGCCACGACCGCCTCGCCGGGGTGGCGGACGCACAGTCTCTGGATGGCCTCCACGATCCGGGCGCGCATCTCGGCGAACGACTCGCCGCCGGGGAAGCGAAACCCGCTCGGATAGCGCTGGACCGTAGCCCACTCCGGCTTCTTCGACAGCGCCTTCAGCTCGGCGCCGGTCCACTCCCCGAAGTCGCACTCGAGCAGGCCCCTCTCCGTCCGGGTGCGCAGGCCGAGTGCCCGGGATATGGGCCTCGCCGTCTCCTTCGTCCGCTCTAGGGGCGACGCGTAGACTGCCGCCACGCGCTTCGATGGCTCTTTGCCGCCGCCCCCCGCCCACTCGGCCAGCCGGCCCGCCACCGCTGCCGCCTGGTCGCGGCCGGTGTCGGCCAGGTGCAGTCCCCTAGCCCGTCCCGGGAGCACCTTGCCGGTCGTGGGCGTGGTGCCGTGGCGCACCAGCAGCACCATCGTCGGTCGTTGGCCTTGCGCCTTGTCGGTCGCCATGCGACGGGTCAACCTAGCGGGCCGGCCCACCTAGTGTCGGCTGGGTGCCCCGCCCGAGTGCCGGACCAGATGCGGGTTGCCACGACAGCCTGGCGAAGCTGGCAGCGGAGGTCGTGGCCTGCCGGGCGTGCCCCAGGCTGGTGGCGTGGCGCGAGCAGGTCGCGATGGAGCGCAAGGCGGCCTTCCGTGACGAGGAGTACTGGGGTCGGCCGGTCCCCGGCTTCGGCGATCCTGCGGCGCGGATCCTGGTCGTCGGCCTGGCCCCGGCGGCACACGGCGGCAATCGCACCGGGCGGGGCTTCACCGGGGACCGCAGCGGCGACTGGCTGTTCGCGTCGATGTGGCGCAGCGGCCTCGCCAACCAACCCGAGAGCCGCCACGTGGGAGACGGGTTGACCCTGCGAGGGGCGTACGTGGCGGCCGCCGTTCGCTGCGCGCCGCCGGCAAACAAGCCCACGCCCGCTGAGCGCGACAACTGTGCGCCCTTCTTGCGTCGTGAGCTCGACGCACTTTCATCGCTGCGCGTCGTGGTGTGTCTGGGGAAG
>JBPCRR010000298.1:0-4906 GCA_050996645.1 Acidimicrobiales bacterium
GGTGGCACCCTGGCCGAGACCGTCAGGACCGAGGGAGCGCGGATCCTCGCCACCCTCGTCCGGACGATCGGCAGCCTCGAGGTGGCGGAGGACGCCGTCCAGGAGGCGGCGGCCCGCGCCCTCGACACGTGGCCACGGACCGGCATACCCGACGAGCCACGGGCGTGGCTGACCGTCACCGCGCGCCGGGTGGCAATCGACATGCTGCGCCGCGAGGGCGCCCGAGCGGGCAAGGAGCGCGCGAGCATGGACCTCACCGTCCCAAACCTTCCCCCGGACAGCGTGGTGCGCGACGACCGGCTGCGGCTGCTGTTCACCTGCTGCCACCCCTCGCTCGCGCTCGAGGCCCAGGTCACCCTGGCTCTGCGGGTCCTCGTCGGCCTGTCGCCAGCGCAGATCGCAGCGGTCCTGCTCACCAGCGAGGCAGCCGTCGCGAAGCGGCTCACCAGGACCCGGACCAAGATCACCCGGGCCGGCATCCCCTACCGGGTGCCGAGGGACGCGGACCTTCCGCAGCGGCTCGCCGCGGTATGCGCGGTGCTGCTCGCGTCGTACACGATCGCACACAGCGCCGTCGGCGGGGACCGCCTCACCGACGTTGACGGGTGCGCCGAGGCGGTGCGGATGGCTCGACTGGTGCACGAGCTGCTGCCAGACGAGGCGATGCCGATGGCCGTGCTCGCCCTGCTCCTGTTCACCCAGAGCCGGCGCGACGCCCGTATCGACGCCACGGGTGACCCGGTCCTGCTCGCCGACCAGGACCGTTCCCGGTGGGACCCGGCCATGACCGCGGAGGCGGAACTGCTGCTGGAAAGGTCGCTGCGGCGGACGAAGGCGATGGCCGACCCCTACCAGCTGCAGGCGGCCATCGCCGCAGAGCACGCCCGCGCGGCCAGCTACGACACGACCGACTGGAGCGATGTGGTCCGGCTCTACGACCTGCTTCTGACGGTGGCCCCGTCGCGCGCGGCGATGCTGGCGCGAGCCGTAGCTGTCGCCGAGGCTGACGGCACCGAGGCGGGCTTGGACGCACTCGAAGGCGTCGACCGCGACCAGCGCTGGCACGCCGTGAAGGGGGAGCTGCTCGCCCGGCAGGGCCGCTACCCGCAGGCGGTCACCGAGACGCGGGCCTCGCTCACCGACCAGGTAAGCGCCCCCGAGCGCCGCCACCGCGAACGGCGGATCGCGACATGGGTCCAAGCGGCGGCCTCCACCGGGCCGGACCGGCCGCGGGACTTTCTGGACCCATGCTGAAAGGCGGGTACGCGCGCCGGTAGCCACCCGATCTCCACGAGACACGTCACTACCGCTGTTCATGAACGTCCTCCTCCTGCGACCGGATACCAAAGCCGGACAAGCGGATCAGGACGTCCCCACGCCAGACCCAGAAGGCGCTGAACGCCTTCCGATGCCGTGGGAGCCGCGTTGGGTGGGCGCGGGCGAGCTCCGGTTTACTGGGCGACGTCGGCGATGACTTCGTCGACGACCCATTGTGCAGCGTCGGCCGGATAGGGAGCGGTAAGCATAAGCACGATGTGCCGGAAGCCGGCGTCGAGGGCCTGGCCGACCTCGGCGCGGGTGTCGGCGGGCCGGTCGTAGGAGACCGGCACATTGGTCGATCGGGTGATCGACCCGGGGTCGCGACCGAGCTCCGCGCAGATGCCGTCGAGCACGGCGCCGCGGCGGACGCCGACGGCCATGTCGCCGCCCTGGAAGTTCCACAGGTCGGCGTACTCGGCGACCACACGCAGGGTGGGGGTCGAGCTTCCGCCGACCAAGATCGGCGGATGTGGACGCTGGACGGGCTTGGGGTTGCAGAACGCACCGGTCAACTGGACGTAGTCGCCGTGGAAGTCGAACGGTTCGTCCGACGTCCAGAGTCGCTCTATGACTGTGCACGCCTCGGCCAGCGCCCCGACCGCGTAGGCGGCGTCATGGAAGGGCAGGCCATGGGCCTCGTACTCACGCCGCGCCACCGGAGCGGTGGGACGTGACCCGGCGCCGATGCCGAACTCGAGGCGTCCGCCCGAGACGACATCGACGGTCGCCGCGATCTTGGCCAGCATCGCCGGCGGACGGAAACGGTTGCTGGAGACCAGCACGCCCACGCGGAGGCGCTGGGTCTGTGCGGCCAGTGCGGACAGCAATGTCCAGCCTTCAAAGATCGGCCCGCTCGGGTCGCCGCCAATCGGCATGAGGTGATCGAACAACCACGCGTGCTCGATCTGCGGGACCGTGTCCGCCTCCCGCCAGACCCGCAGCACGTCCTCGTAGCCGACCTGCATCGGGGCCGTCATAATCCCGAAACTCGGGTCGCTCGTGCTGCGCATCATCGCCCCCACAGGGACCGGCCGAGCAGACGCCTCCCCACGACGGGGTGATGCATGAGTCGTCCTCCGTTGCGGGTCAGCTGAGGCGACGCACCCACATCGGCGACGTCGTCTACATTGTCTACCAAAGTCCTGAGCACACGACGAGAAAGCGCCAACACGGTCTCACGCTTGGATTCCGTCAAGATCTCGGGCCCCGGTGGTCGTCATGAATTGGGACCCACCTGGTCGACGAAGGACACCCACCTGGGCCGATGGGTCGATCCTGAGAGTGAACCGAAGCCTCGTGGGAACCTGAACGCCGTCCGCCCCGTGCCGGCCTAGACCATCAAGTCCGTGACCTGCAGAAGCACGACCTCACCGACCGGTCATTTGCTCGTCGACTACCGCGTCATCGGGTAGGCGAGCAGCCCTCGCGGACAACCAAGGCGCTACAACGTACCGTCACGCTTCGTGCCTGAGCGGTTGTTCGCGGTACCGTCTCTCGACCGCTCACGCCCCCCCGCCTCTACAGGTGGCCGCCACTTGGGTACCGGTCCGGCCTCTTAGCCGCCTTGATCGACCTCGTTTCCGAGCATCCAGCTTCGCCGTCATGCGGCGGCCCTGACTTTGATCAATCTAGTGCGCACCGCTGGAGGCGTGGATGGCCTGGATGGCGTCGTGCAGGTCGTCGGGGAGGGGGTCGGCGGCGGTGATGGCGTGGCCGGAGGCGTTGATCTCGATGGTGCGGTAGCGGCGGGCGGTGCGCACGAACTTCTTGATGGACCAGCCGGTGGTGGCCTCGACGTGCCGGCCGACGGCCAGTGCGGCGAACACCACGGACAGGTGGGCTTCGATCGACTCCCGCTTGTGGTGGTAAATCGGGCGGGCTTGCAGGTCGTGCTTGGACATCCGGAACGACTTCTCGATCTCGAAAAGCCGGTGGTAGGCGCCGATCACGAACTCGGGCGTGACCGAGGTGCCGTCGGGGCACGCTTGGAGGTTGGTGACGTAGCCCTTGATCCCCGCCAACGCGCGGGTCTTGGCCTCGAGGGTCCGGTTCACGCTCTTGGTGCCACCGGACAGGTGCACGAACCGGTTCCGCTTGACCGGCATCTTCCCGGCGACGGCGCGTTCGGCCTTGCTGACCTGCTCGTCGATCCCGCGTAGTGTCCGTCGGGCCCGGTCCGCGCGGTACTGGTAGTAGATGGTGTGGTCCAGCCGTCCGTCGGTGGGGCTGGCCGGCCACGGCTGGGTGAAGACGTGACCGTCCGGGATCGGCTCGCCCGGGTGCGCCTCGCGCCAGGCCTTGACCACGTACGGGACGTCGGGGACGCGGGCGCCGAGGATGAACGACAGGCCGGCCGCCTCGATCGCCTTCTGGTTGCCCATCGACACCATCCCGGCGTCGGCGACGATCGTCACCTCCGGCAGGTGGTGCGCGGCCTGAAACGCCTGGATCACCGGCAGCATGGTGGTGGTCTCGGCCTTGTTGCCCTCAAACGCGTTGAGCATCAACGGAAACCCGGCCTGGTCGGTCAGCAGCCCGATCGTCACCTGTGGCTCCAGCCGGCGTTCCTTGGAGAACCCCGGCTCACGGAACCCGTCGCCCTGGTCGGTCTCGAAGTACAGCGTGGACACGTCATAGAGCACCAGCGACGCCGGCCCCAAGACCGCATGCCGCGCGCAGGCAGCCGCCAGCTTCTCTCGCCACTGCGGCGTGGCATACCGGGGCAGGCGACGATTCAGCGTCGGGTACGACGCTGGCTTGACACCGGCCTCTGCCAACACTCGGGCGCTGTCCAGCTTGCTCGTCGGCTCGATGATCCGGGCCAGTACCAGCTGCCCGAACACCTCGTCCCCGCCAGCGGCCTCCTGCAGGCCCAGGACCCGGTAGGCGTGCTCAAGCGCGTCGACCAGAGGCCCCATCCGCGAGGACGTGATCGGCAGCGGTCCACCAGCCGGCGCCTGCGCACCATCCAGGCCCAAGTCCAGGACGCCCTGCCCGGCTGCAAGTCGTTGCCGCGCAACGGACTTCAACAACTCCAGCTCCACCTGGTCATGCGCCGAGCCGATGTGCTCCATCGACCGCGTCCCCCGCCGGTTCGAGTAGACGATCTGAACCGCCTGCGCCCCCGAGGACGTCCTCACGGTGCGTAGGTACGGGGCCACCCGAGCAGCGTAGACACCCCGCTAGTGCCGGCTAGTGCACAGATTACGACGGCGACGAGCACAACACCCCAGGTCAGCGACCTACAACGGCTCCAGACCGCTCAGACTGATAAGAGTCAGGTAATAGTTGCTCCTATCGTCGGTATCGTCCTTCGCTGCCGCTATCTAAGACGGAGGTACGGTGGCATCCTTCGTTGAGGCGGACATCGCTAGCTAAGTGGGCTCTTCACCAATGCCACCGTCAATTGCACCAATATGGAGGGTTCGCGGAACTTCAATAAAGGCTCGTGGCGACCCTTACCAGAAATGCCAAGGAAGACCGGGGGGGCCACTTCCCTCGCTTAACAAGCCAGTGCCGGCGAGTGGCAAAAATCGCTACACCCAAACTTGCTAGACCAAGCATCGGAATCGCTATTTCAGCGCGC
>JBPCRR010000105.1:0-3659 GCA_050996645.1 Acidimicrobiales bacterium
GGCGTCGGATGCCCCCAGGTAGCCGGCGGGGTCGAGAAGACGACCGAGCTCGCCCGCGGGAAGAAGGGGTGCGACCTCTTGAGCGAACGCGGTGCCCGCGAGGCGCGCCCGCTGGGCGGCCTCGGCCACCACTGTCATCGCTTGGTCCCGGCCCATGGACGGGGCCAAAGCCGCCACCACGCGTTCGGACAACGTGGCTCCGCAGGTCGCTTCCAGGTTCGCCGCCATCGCCTCCGGGCGAACTTCGAGCTCGCACACGATCTCGACAGTTCGCGCCACACCGCCTCCGCTGAGGGCCAGAAGCTCGCTCAGTGCCTCCCACTCGGCCTGCCACCCTCCGACGGCGCGCTCGTGCTCCGCGATCAGAGAGCCGTAGAGGACCGCCACCAATGCATGCGCCTGCCGCGCAGCCGAGATGACCGCCGCGGCGCCCGAGGGATTGCGCTTGTGCGGCAGGGTCGACGAGCCACCTCTGGCGGCGGCGCCGGGTTCCGCCGCCTCCCCCACTTCGAACTGCATGAGCAAGGCCACATCCAGCGCGATCTTGGCCGCGGTGCCCGCCGCCATTGCGAGCGCGCCGCCAAGCAATGCCACCCTTTGGCGGGCGGTGTGCCAGGCCATGGCTGGCTCCGCAAGCTCCAGTCGCCGGGCGAGGGCGCGCGCCACCGCAGGACCATTCGCGCCGAGGGCGGCTGCGGTCCCGACAGCCCCACCGAGCTGGACCGCCAGCTCGCCGCGCGCGGTGCCGAGGTGCCGCCTCGCGTCGAGGACGCCCTGGAGCCAGCCGGCTGCCTTGAACCCGAAGGTGATGGGAGCCGCCGGCTGAAGCAGCGTTCTCCCCACCATGAGCGTCCCTCGGTGCTCTCCGGCGAGGGTGGCGCATCCCTGCGCAAGCTCGTCGAGTGAGGTGGTGATGATCGGCAGGCTCCGAGCGCAGACCAGCATGGTTGCTGTGTCGAGGACGTCTTGGCTGGTGGCTCCCCAGTGCACCCAGTCACCAGCGTCGCCGGCGGCCTCGCGCAACGCGACAACCAGTGGAATCACCGGGTTCCCGCCCCCGCGGGCCGCTCGGCCGATCTCAGCGGGGTCAAAGCGGGAGCGATCCTTGGTCGCTTGCCGGATCGCCGCGGCGGCTGCGTCGGGGATGATGCCGAGACTCGCCTCCACCTCGGCCAGCGCCGCTTCCACGTCGAGCATCGCGCCGACCCACGCGTGGTCTCCGGTCGCGTCCCGCAGCTCGTCGGTCACGACGATCATCCCGAAGAGATCACCAGACAAGGAACACCGTCTCGCCGATCCCCTGCAGCCTGATGTCGAACCGCCATCCGCCATCATCGCCGGGGCGGGCGACCATCGTGGAGCGTCTCGTGGCGTCGACACTTCGCAGGAGCGGATCGGTCTCGTTGGCCGACTCCTGGTCGGGGAAGTACACCCGTGTCACCGCCCGCTGCAACAGCCCGCGTGCAAACACCGAGATGTCCAGGTGGGGAGCCCCGAGCGCCGTGGGTGCTGGCTTGGCGGCCGAGACCGCGAACCCGCCGTCAGCCGCGGTGTGGCAGCGCCAGAAACGCTCCCCCGCGTCGTCCCAGAGCTCGATCAGGCCATCGGGGACACCCGCCCCGTCGCCGTCGAGCAGCCTCCCGGCGAGCTTGCGCTCGGCGCGGCCAGGGGTCCGTCCGCCTTCCGGGTGAAGCGCCTGCATCCCCAGGCTGAAGAACGGCCCCGCCGTCTGCGAAGGAGTCGGCCCGGCCGTCACCGCGCCTCCTCGACGGGGGTTGCGAGGTGACCGCCGATCACGATGTCGAAGCGGTAGCCGAGGGCCCACGCCTCCTCGGTGGCGTCCCAGTCGAATGCAGCCACCATGCTGGCCCTGGCCCCGGGATCGCGCACCGATGCCATGATCGGGTCCGTCTCACAGAGCGGGTCGCCCGGGAAGTACATCTGGGTCACGAGCCGCTCGGTGAACAACCGCCCAAACACCGAGAAGTGCAGGTGCGCCGGCCGCCAAGCGTTGGGGTGGTTGCCCCATGGGTATGCGCCCGGCTTGATCGTGACGAAGTGATAACCGCCATCGGAGCCCGTGATGCAGCGTCCGGCGCCTGTGAAGTTCGGGTCGAGGGGAGCGCGGTGGCGGTCGGATTCGTGGGCGTATCGCCCGGCCGCGTTGGCCTGCCACAGCTCGACGAGCTGCCCTCCCACCGGCCTCGAGTCCCCGTCGAGCAGGCGGCCCGAGACCTTGACCCGCTCTCCAATCGGCTCACCCCGGTGCTGGGAAGTCAGATCCGAGTCAGATTCGCACACCCTGAGACTCCCGAAAGCGGGGCCTCCGCGAGGAGCCGCGTCGGCCGGGAGCAACACCAGCGGCCGGCTCGGCGCCCGCTTGGCGCTCGAACGGTACGCGGGCGCGTCGTATGGCGGGTCGAGCAGATAGCCTCGGCAGGTCACCCGCCCTGGATGATCGCACAAACCCGCCCCCCGGGCACAGGGAGCCCGATGTCCGATTGCCGCCAGCGCCATTGGCCCCGGGGCGTCATGATGGGGCCATGACCAAGCTCTTTCACACCGTGCTCAATGCGGACGACACCGGAAGCCCGGTTGGTGAGCTGACCCTCACCGCCGACGGCGAGCACCTCACGGGGCTGTACATGACCGATCAGCGCCGCCCACTGGACATCGCACCAGGCAGCCGGGAGGACCGTACTCCGTTCGACGACGTCGTTGCGGAGCTCCGGGAGTACTTCTCGGGACGCCGGCGGGGCTTCGACGTGGCCCTATGCCCGGAAGGGACGCAGTTCCAACTGCGGGTGTGGGCAGCGCTGTGTGACATCCCCTATGGGACCACCACGAGCTACGGAGCCATCGCGAAGACCGTGGGGGCTCCGGGTGCCGCCCGCGCGGTGGGCGCTGCCAACGGTCGCAACCCCATCAGCATCATCGTCCCCTGCCACCGCGTCATCGGTGCGAGCGGGAACCTGACGGGCTACGGCGGCGGCCTCGAGCGCAAGCACAAGCTCCTGGACCTCGAAGCGGGGTCGCCCCAACTGGTCTGAGGACCAGCTAGCGATTGCCGTAACCGGCAACGTTTGCCCTGTTGCTGGGAGGAACGACCGAAGCTCTTCGTGACGACTGGTCGACCGTCGCCGCGACGCTGACTCCGGATGGTCGGGTGATGTTCCTCGACGATGGCCACCGCGCGAGCCACGAGCTGGTCGAGGGCTCGGGGCCTCGACGATCCAGCGACACGTGCGCGACGGCCGGCGCTTTCGCGCGGTGAAGGTGGCGCTTGAACCGAGAGCGCTCGCTGCGAGAACTGGGCTGGGTGATTGAAGTGAAGCAACTGGCTGGCCCGTTCTTCCCAGGGCTCGGCGGACGAGCGGCTAACGCTCCACGCGGTAGCGGAGGTAGACGACTCTCGAGCTGAAGGCGCGGGTCTCGACGAGTTCGAGATCCACCCGGCGCTCGCGCTGGGGAAAGAACGGAACGCCACCGCCAACCAGCACCGGGTAGACCCTGGCCCGGTACTCGTCGATCAGACCCAACGCGGCCGCCTCAGCGGCGAGAGTCGCGCCGCCGATCGCGATGTCGCCGTCCCCCGGCTCGGCTCGCAACCGCTCGATCTCCTCCGCCAGGCCGTCGGAGGCCAGGCGGGCATTGCCCTG
>JBPCRR010000302.1:0-11708 GCA_050996645.1 Acidimicrobiales bacterium
CCTGCGCGGGGCTCCAGACCCCCTCGGCTGCGCACTCGAGAAGGGTCCGTTCGATACCCAGCGCGAAGCCGATCGCCGGAGTTGGCATCCCGCCCATCTCCTCGACGAGCCCGTCGTAGCGGCCCCCACCGCCCACCGCGTTCTGGGCTGACTCGAGCGCCCCGCCCACGTACTCGAAGGTCGTCCTCGTGTAGTAGTCGAGCCCCCGAACGAGCGCGGTGTCGATCGTGTAGGCAACGCCCAGGGCTTCCAGGCCAGCCAACACCCGCTCGAAGTGGTCCCTGCAGGGGTCGCAGAGGTGGTCCAGCTGGCGTGGGGCGCCGGCGGTGGCCTTTCGGCACTCGGGCTTCTTGCAGTCGAGCACCCGGAGCGGGTTTTGATCGAGCCGGGCGCTGTGCTCTTCGCAGAGGTGCGGCCTCAACGCCTGCAGGTATTCCAGCAGCAGCCGGCGGTAGTCGGGCCGGCACGCCGCGTCGCCGAGGGAGTTGACCGAGAGCCCGACGCGGGTCGCGCCGAGCGCGGCGTAGAACTCCCAGCCGAGGGCGATCACCTCCACATCGAGGTCGGCGTCCGCGCTCCCGATCGCCTCGACACCGACCTGGTGGAACTCCCTGTGTCGTCCGGCCTGGGCTCTCTCGTAACGGAAGTTGGAGCCCGCGTACCAGACCTTCCACGGCGTCGTCGGCCGGTGCTGTATGTAGGACCTGACTACCGAGGCGGTCGCTTCGGGCCGCAGCGCCAGGTGGCGGCCTCCCTTGTCCTCGAAGCCGTACATCTCCTTGCGGACCAGGTCCGTCGACTCTCCGAGGCGCTGAAACACGCTCACCTCCTCGAACGTCGGGGTGATCACCAGGCCGTAACCGGCCGCCTCCACCAAGGTTGCGAAGGAGGCCACCAACGCTGACCATCGGGCAGACTCGGGCGCCAGGACGTCGAAGGTCCCCGGCACTGTCTGGAATCCAGCCACCGTTGGAGGCTACTGGGCGCCAGGCGGCGTCAGCCGCCCCGCCCAGGGAGGATCCGGTAGGCGTCGTAGACGCTGTCGACCCGTTTGAGCGCGCCGAGGAGGGAGTCGAGGTGCGCCGGGTCCGCCAGCTCGAACTCGAAGCGCATTCGACTGACCCTGTCGGCGCCGGTGAAGGTCTCGCTGCGAAGGATGTTCAGGTGATGGTCCGAGACCACCTTCCAGACATCGACGCCGAGGCGGGTGCGGTCCAGGGCCTTCAGCTCCACCGCTGCCGTGAAGCTCCCGGTGCCGTCGCGGTCCCACTCCACCTCGATCAGTCGCCCCACCTCACCAGCGGACAGCGCCGCGGCGTTGGCGCAGTCGGTGCGGTGCACCGTGACCCCACGGCCGCGGGTGACGAAGCCGATGATCTGATCGCCGGGCACCGGCGTGCAGCAGCGCGAGAGCCGTACCATCACGTCGTCGAGCCCTTCGACGTGGACCCCTGCGCCGTGGCGTGGCCCCGCCCGCCGAGGCGCCCTGGCGGTCGTGGGCAACTGCTCGTCGTGGTCGCCCCCACGAAGCTCGCGCGCCACGCGCTGGGCAATCGAACGCGCCGATACGTGGCTCTCGCCTATCGCTGCGTGCAGGGCGTCGAGGTTGGTGTAGTTCATCGCCTCGGCGATGCCGGCGAGCAACGAGGAGTTGGTCAGCTTCTGGACCGGCAAGCCCTCCTTGCGCAGGGCTTTGGTGAGCTCCTCACGCCCTGACTCGATGGCGTCCTCGCGCCGCTCGCGGCTGAACCACTGGCGTATCTTGTTGCGGGCGCGGGGGCTGACGACGAACTGCTGCCAGTCGCGGCTCGGCCCGGCCGAGGGGACCTTCGAGGTGAAGATCTCCACGCTGTCGCCGGAGGTCAACGGCGAGTCCAGCGGTACCAGGCGCCCGTTGACCCGGGCGCCTATGCAGCGGTGGCCGACCTCGGTGTGGATCGTGTAGGCGAAATCCACCGGGGTGGCGCCCACCGGCAGGGTGACCACGTCGCCCTTGGGCGTGAAGACGAACACTTCCTCGCTGTCGAGGTCGAGCTTGAGGGTCTCTAGGAACTCCGCCGGGTCGGTGCTCTCAGCGGTCCAGTCAACGATCCTTTGCAGCCAGGCAACGTCCGCCGCCGAGGCCCGCTCCTTGTAGCCCCAGTGGGCGGCGATGCCGCGCTCGGCACGGCTGTGCATCTCCATGGTCCTGATCTGGACCTCGAGCGGCTTGCCCTGAGGGCCCACCACCGTCGTATGGAGTGACTGGTAGAGGTTGAACTTCGGGGTGTTGACGTAGTCCTTGAACCGGCCCTGCACCGGGGTCCAGGCTCCGTGGATGGCGCCGAGGGAGGCCCAGCAGTCCTTGACCGAGTCGACCAGCACGCGCACCCCCACCAGGTCGTAGATCTCGTCGAACTCCTTGCCCTTGACGACCATCTTCTCGTAGATCGAGTACAGGTGCTTGGGCCGACCCGTGACCTGTGCGTCGATCCTGGCGGCGCGCAGCCGGTCGTCGACCTGCTCGATCACCTGGGCGAGGTACACGTCGCGCTCGGGCGCCCTCGTGGCGACCATCTGCTCGATCTCGGCGTAGCGCCTCGGGTGCAATGCGGCGAATGCCAGGTCCTCGAGCTGCCACTTGATGTCCTGGATACCGAAGCGGTGGGCCAGCGGGGCGTAGATGTAGAGGTTTTCCTGGGCGGTGCGCTTCTGCTTCCACTCAGGCATGGCGGCGATGATGCGAAGGTTGTGTAGGCGGTCGGCGAGCTTGATGAGCAGCACCCGGGGGTCCTTGGCCATCGCCACGAGCATTTTGCGCATCGTGGCCGCCTGCTGCGCCTGCTTGGAGTCGAAGCGCAGGCGGTCGAGCTTTGTTACGCCGTCGACAATGGCGGCCACCAACGGCCCGAAATCGTCCTCGAGGTCCGCGACGCTCAGTCCCGTGTCCTCCACCGCGTCGTGCAGGAGCGCCGCGGCGATGGTCACGTCGTCCAGACCGAGACCGGCGAGGATCGTCGCGACGGCGAGGGGGTGCGAAATGTACGCCTCGCCGGAGTTGCGAAACTGGCCAGCGTGGGCGCGGTCGGCGACCTCGTAGGCCTTGACGAACAAGCTCGTGTCAGCCTTCGGGTGCCTGGCCCGGTACGCGTTGATCAGCGGCGTCAGCGCGTCAGCGGTCTGGACCTGGCGCCGCCAGGGCAGGACGCGCTCGACAGTGGCCACCGCCCGGCCCCGCCCCGCGTACTCCAAGCTGGTCACCACCTCCTAACGCTCGTAGTTGACGAGTGAAACAGTCTCCAGGCCGTTCAGCTTCCCGCGGCCTCCGAGAAACTCCAACTCGATGATGCACCCAAACCCGACGGCAGTGGCGCCAGACCCCTCCACCAGCCGCCCGGCGGCCGCAGCGGTCCCCCCTGTGGCGAGCACGTCGTCGATCATCAGCACCCGCTGGCGCGGCAGCAGGGCGTCGTGGTGGAGCTCCAGCCCGTCCGTTCCGTACTCGAGGTCGTAAGAAGCGGAGCGGACCTGGCCGGGCAGCTTGCCTGGCTTGCGCACAGGCACGAACCCCGCCCCGAGCCGCACAGCGACGGGGGCCGCGACTATGAACCCCCTCGCCTCGATTCCGACGACCTTGTCGACTCCGTGACCCGCAAAGCTGGCGGCCAGCGCCTCCACGCAGGAGGCGAAGGCCCCGGCGTCACCGATCAGCGGGGTGATGTCCTTGAAGACCACGCCCGGCGTCGGGAAGTCCGGGATGTCGCGCAGCAGCGCCCTCCAGCGCGGGTCGGTCGCCGCCGGCGACCCCGTGGGGCCGCTGCTCAGCGCCGGCGGCCCTTCTTGCGCGGCCGTGGTGGCGGGCGGTTGCCCCAGCTGACAACCGGCCAGGGCGGCTCGGCCTGCGCCTCGTGGCCCGCGCTGGGGAGCTCCGCCGGCGCGGGGGTCTCAGGGCTGACGGGCTGGCCGGGCGTGGCTTCGGGCCGGACCTCGACAACTCCGACGTCGAAGACCGGCGTGCCGGTGGCGCTCGGCGCCCCGACCACCCGCCGGCGCTGCCCGGGATCGGGCGCATACCGGCCACCAGCCGCTCCCGGGGTTGGGGAAGGGGCAAGCGGCGCAGGAAGCCCGGCGCCGCGCTGGGGCGCGCCCGGCGGGAGTGCAGCGCCGGGCCGGGGGCCAGTGCCTTGGGGGCCAGTGCCTTGGGGGCCAGTGCCTTGGGGACCAGTGCCTTGGGCGACGCCGCCGTAGGCCGCAGCTGCGGCCGCGGGGGTGAGGCGCGGACCCATCGCCCGGTTAGCCAACCGCCGGCGGATCTCGGCGTATCGGGGCTCGCGTTCTTTGATCAGCGCCAGAAGGGGCGAGGCGATGAAGATCGACGAGTACGCGCCCGTCGTCAGCCCGACGAAAAGCGCCAGGCCGAAGTCCTGCAGCGCCGACGCACCGAGAAGTCCTGCGCCGATCACGAGGATGGACAGGATCGGGATGATCGCCACGAATGAGGTGTTCAGCGAGCGCGCCAGCACCTGGTTCATCGACAGGTTGACGGTGTCGGTGTAGGTCAGGCGGTTCGTCGACGCCAGGCCTTTGGTGTTCTCCTCGATTTTGTCGAAGACCACGATCGTGTCGTAGAGGGAGTAGCCGAGGATGGTCAAGAAGGCGATGACCGTGTCGGGGCTCACCTGGAACCCCGACAGCGAGTAGATCCCGACCGTGACGACTATGTCGTGGAGCAGAGCGACCAGTGCCGCCAGAGCCATCTTGCCCTCGAAGCGGAGCCAGATGTAGGCCGAGACAATCACCAGGAACGCGATCACCGCCTTGATCGCCTTGTTGGTGATGTCGGCGCCCCAAGAGGGCCCGACGTCGTTCAGCTGCACCTCGTTGGCCGAGACGCCGGCCATCTTGGCCAGGGAGGCGGTGACGTCAGCGACCTCGGTGCTGTTTGCGGTGACCTTCGCGGGGGCCTCGACCTTGACGGTCTGCTTGCCGGTCTGGCGGTTGGTGAGCACCTGGATGCTGGCCTGGCGCAGGCTCGGGTTCACCGAACCGACCACGTCGCGAACGTGCGACACCGGGGCGGTGGAGGCCACCTCCCAGACGGTCCCGCCCTTGAAGTCGATCGAGAAGTTGAGGCCGCGCAGACCCACCGACAGCAGCCCGATCAGTATGACCGCGCCGGATATGGCGAACCACCGCCGCCAGCGGCCGGCGAAGTCATAGGAAGTCTCGCCGCGAAAGAGCCGCTGGAAGGCGTTGTGGCGCTCCGCGCTCATCGCGCGCCGGACCTTGCCGGGGCGACGGTCGCACCCAGCCCGCGGGCCACGCCGAGGATCCGACCGTCGGTGAAGCTGCGCCGGCGACCGACCAGGATGACCATCGGGCGGATGAAGAAGTAGGCGGTTGCCACGTCGAGCAACGTCGACAGCCCCAGTGTGAACGCGAAGCCGCGTACGTCACCCACCGTGAGGAGGTAGAGGATCAGCGCTGCTAGGAACGACACGAAGTCGGCGGTCAACACGGTACGAAAAGCGCGGGCGAAGCTCCTCTCGACCGACTGGCGGACGCTCCGCCCGGCGCGCACCTCGTCTTTGAGCCTCTCGAAATACACAACGTAGGAGTCGACGGTGATGCCTATCGACACGATGATCCCGGTGACCCCGGACAACGTGAGGGCAAGGCCCCGCGTCTGGCTGAGCAGGGTCAGCAACGAGTACAGGATCGACCCGCCGACCCCCAAGCCGATCAGGACCACCAGCCCGAGGCCGCGGTAGTACAGGATCATGTAGAGCATCACGAGCACGAGGCCACCGAGGCCGGCAAGGAGCCCCGCCTTCAAGGAGTCCTTGCCAATGGTGGCCGAGACCGTCTGCACAGACTGGGGTGTGAAGCGCACCGGCAGCGAGCCGTAGCGAAGCTCCAGGGCCAGGTCGCTGGACTGCTTCCCGGTAAACGGCGCCGCGCTCGACCCGCTGATGACCGCCACCCCGTTGAACGTGGAGGCCTGGATCTCCGGCGCCGACTCGACAACCCCGTCGAGCTCGATGGCCTCGAGGTTGCGCGGGTCGGGGGTGGCCGCATTCTTGTTGAAGTACTGGAACCGCTGCGCTGCGATCCTGTCGAACTGGTCGCCGCCGGCGCCGGTGAAGTTGACCTGCACTTGGTAGCCGGCGCCTCCCGAAGGGGCGATGACCGTTGTGCTGTGGACCACGTCGCCCTTCATGTCCGCTGGACCGAGGATGTAGCGAATCGAGTTGTCGTAGCTCGGCAGGATCACCGTCGCCGAAGGGTCGTCGGCGGTTACGGAAGTGGTCGGAAGGGAAGCGGCGTTGCTCGCCTGGCAGTCCGCCGCCGACAGCGGCCCGTTCAGCGGGGCGGCCGGCCCCGCCGGGCTGGGCGTGACGATGGTGGTTGCGGGTGCCGTGGTCGAGGGGTTGGCCCCAGAGGTGCCAGGCGGAGACGTGCCAGGCGGAGAGGCGCCGGGCGGAGAGGTGCCGGGCGGAGAGGTGCCGGGCGGTGAGGTCGCCGGCGGGGACGTGGTGGGCGCGCTGACCGCCCGCGACGCGACCACCAGCTCCGCGGCGCCGATCGCGCCCAGCGGCGCAAGAGCCTTGGGTGCGCTGGTGGGCGTGGTGCGCGTAGTCGGGGTTGCGGGAGTAGTGGTCGTCGGTGTTGGCGCAGGAGCGGCGAGGGGCGGTATCTCGCAGTAGACGGGGCGGAAGAACAGCTCGGCGGTCTGGCCGAGGACCTTGAGGGCGTCCTGGGAGTTCTTGATCCCGGGCAGGTTGATGACCACGTCCTGGCCCTGGCGCTGGATCTGAGAGTTGGCCACGCCGAGGCCGTCCACCCGCCGTTGGATGATGCTCACCGCTTGCTGCAGGGTGCCGGCGTCGACAGTGCCCTGCGGTTGCAGCACGACCGACACACCCCCTTTGAGGTCCAATCCGAGCAACGGGCGGGACCCGGTTGCAAACGTCGCCCCCAGCGACACCACCGCCACCCCGATCGTGGCGAACAGAGACCACATCAAGTTGCGCTTCACGCTCAGCGGTCCTCCGTCGGACCTTCCGGATGGCGGTGATCTCGGTCGCTGGGCTCTCGGTCGCTGGGCTCTCGGTCGCTGGGCTGTCGGTCGCCCGGTTCTCGATCGCTGGGCGGCGGGTTGTGGCTTCCCGCCGCGCTCTCCGAGGAGTCCGGGCTGGGCGAGCCGTGTGCGGGGTGGGCGCCGGGGCCCACTTCGGTGTCCTCACGCGCTTCGGCTGTTTCATCTGCCTCATCTGGCTCACCAGCGCCGGCGGGGTCCGCAGCGGCCTCCGCCGGCGGGGAGTCAGCTCGGGGGTTGACGGCCCGGCGCAAGAAGGACAGGGTCAAACCAGGCGAGACCTCGAGCTGCACCGTCTGGTCGTCGAGGTCGACAACTCGTCCGAGGATCCCGCCGATCGTGACTGCGTCGTCGCCCACCCCGAGCTGGCGGCCCCGGGCCTGGGCCTGGCGCGCCCTGGTCTGCCTCGGGCGGATGAGCAGGAAGTAGCCGGCCGCGATGATGACCCCGAAGAAGAGCAGCGTCGTGATCGGCGACCCTCCGCTCGACTTCGAACCCGAGGTGGTGGTCGCCGTGGCCGCGATGAGGGTGGAGAGGAGGATTGGCATGGGGGATGGCTCCGAGGGAGCGAGGGAAGACCTTAGCGCAGCGGGTTGGGCGCCCAGGTCTCGGACACTTCGGCGCGCAGGCGCCCCAGGGTCCCGTCGAGGACCGCCTCTCGGATCCTGGCGACGAAGGCAACGGTCCAAGCAAGGTTGTGAACGCTCAGCAGCCTTCCCGCCGTCGGCTCCCCCACGCTGAAGAGGTGTCTCAGGTAGCCCCTGCTCCACCGAGCGCACACCGGGCAGTCGCAGGCGGGGTCGACGGGGCCGTCGTCGAGGGCCATGCGGGCCGCCTTCAGCTGGAGCCTGCCGAGAGAGCTGAGAGCGGTCCCGTGGCGCGCTGAGCGGGTAGGCGCCACGCAGTCGAACATGTCCACACCGAGGGCGACCGCTTCGATCATCGAGACAGGGTCCCCGACGCCCATGAGGTAGCGGGGCCGATCCGGCGGCAAGCGGCGGGTGACCTCCGCGAGAGCGGGAAGCATCAGCGAGCGTGGTTCACCGACCGAGAGGCCGCCGATGCCGTAGCCGTCGAAGTCGAGGGCGACGGTCGCTTCGGCGCTGCGGGCACGCAGCTCGAGGGAGACGCCGCCCTGGACGATCCCGAACAGGCACTGGTCGTCGCGGCGGTGGGTGTCGCGCGCCCGCGCCGCCCAACCGATGGTGCGGTTCATGGCGGCGGCCACCACCTCTTCGGGGGCCGGCAGCGCTAGGCAGACGTCGAGCGCCATCTGGATGTCGGCGCCGAGGTCCTCCTGGGCCGCCACCGCCGCCTCCGGGGTGAGGTGGTGTGTCGAACCGTCGTAGACCGACTTGAAGGTGACGCCGCTGTCGTCGACCTTCGGGGCCAGGGAGAACACTTGGTAGCCACCGGAGTCGGTGAGCAGGCAGCCGTCCCAACCGGTGAAGCGGTGCAGGCCGCCGAGGGCGGCGACGGCTTTGGTTCCCGGGCGCAGCATGAGGTGATAGGTGTTGGCGAGGAGCACCTCGAATCCGATCTCCTCGAGGTCGTGGGAGTCGAGGAGGCGCACCACGCCGCGGGTTCCGACCGGCATGAAGCAGGGGGTGTGAAAGAGATGCCGGGGCGTGGCCACCGCCGCTGCCCGGGCCTCGCCGCAGGTGGCGAGGAGCTGCATGTGTGGCGCGGTCAAGCGCGCTCAACTCTTTCACCAACATCTTGTCTGCCGACGATCATGGCGTCGCCGAAGGAGAGGAAGCGGTACCCCTCGGCCAGTGCCGCAGCGTAGAGGTCCCGCCACCGCGGCCCACAGAACGCCTCGAGCAACACGAGCAGGCTCGACCGCGGCTGGTGAAAGTTGGTCATCATCACGTCCACCACGGCGAACGGATAGTCCCCGCGGATGTACAGGTCGCTGCCCCCCGCCAGCTCGCCGGTCGCCGCGGCACTCTCCAGGGCCCGCACGGTGGTGGTGCCGATGGCGACAACCCTCCTCGCCTCGGCGCAGGCCTCCCAGGTCCTCTCTGGCACCTCGTAGCGCTCCACGTGCATCACGTGGTCCTCGACCCGCGACGCGCTGATCGGGGCGAATGTGGCCAACCCCACCGCGAGGTCCAGCTCCATCACCAAAGCCCCTCGCCGCCGACATGCCTCGAGGAGCCCCGCTGTCAGGTGGAGCCCAGCGGTGGGCGCGGCCGCCGAAGCCGGCTTCCTCGCGTAGACGGTCTGGTAGCGCTCAGGGTCCTCCAGGGGCTCGTGGATGTACGGCGGCAGCGGCACGATCCCCACCTGCTTGATCACGTCCAGGCTCGCGAGACGGACGCGCCGTCGTCCCCCGGGACCCTCCACGGTCTCCCCCACCTCCACCGCGGGCTCCCCGCCGGCGAGCAGCACGGTGCCCGGAGCCAAGCGGCGGCCCGGGCGGACCAGCGCGATCCAGCTGTCCTCCTGCCCCGGCGGGTCGGCTTCGAGCAGCAGGACCTCGGCAGCCGCGCCGCTGCGCTTGCGCAAGGGCAGGCGGGCAGCCAGGACCCTCGAGTTGTTGACCACCACGACGTCGCCGGGCCCCACAAGCTCGGCCAGGTCGGCCACCAAGCGGTGCGCTGGCGGCCGGCGAGGGTCGATCGACACCAGCAGCCTGGCCGCGTCGCGCTCCTCGGCGGGGTGCTGGGCGATCGCCGACTCCGGCAGCGGGTAGTCGGGCACCTCCACGAGGGTGCAGTTCTAGCGCTCGGCGCCGGCTAGGAGGCGTCGGCGACCGGGTCGTCGAAGAAGCCCTGCAGGCCGACCGGTGCCGGCCGTGCCTCGAGGCCGAGGTGCTGCCACGCGGCTGGGGTCGCGACTCGTCCACGCGGGGTGCGCATCAGCAGCCCGAGCTGGATCAGGTAGGGCTCGTAGACGTCCTCGACGGTCTCGGTCTCCTCGGCGACACTTACCGCCAGCGTCGAAAGACCGACCGGGCCGCCGCCGAAGCTGACGCACACCGCGCTCAGGATCGCCCTGTCGACCTTGTCCAACCCGAGCTGGTCCACCCCGAAGACTCTGAGTCCCTCCCTCGCCACCTCCTCGGTGATCACCCCGTCGCCGCGCACCTCCGCGTAGTCCCGCACCCGCTTGAGCAGCCGGTTGGCGATCCGCGGGGTGCCCCTCGATCGTCGGGCGATCTCGGCCGCCCCCTCGGGGTGGACCGACACCTCGAGGATCCGGGCCGACCGCCCGACGATGGAGTCGAGGTCCGCGGCGCTGTAATAGTCGAGGCGCGCCACGAATCCGAAACGGTCACGCAGCGGCCCGGTCATCAGGCCGGTCCTGGTGGTGGCGCCCACCAACGTGAACTTTGGCAGCTCCAGCCTTATCGAGCGCGCCGACGGCCCCTTGCCGAGGACGATGTCGAGCTGGAAGTCCTCCATCGCCGGATAGAGGATCTCCTCCACCGCCCGCCCCAGGCGGTGGATCTCGTCGACGAACAAAACGTCGCCCTCGACGAGGTTGGTCAGGATCGCAGCCAGGTCCCCCGCGCGCACCAACGCCGGCCCGGAGGTGATCCGAAGGCCCGCACCCATCTCGTTGGCGACTATGCCCGCCAACGAGGTCTTGCCGAGGCCGGGTGGTCCGGCGAAGAGCAGGTGGTCCGCCGGCTGGCCGCGCCTGCGGGCCGCTTCGAGGACTATCTGGAGGTGCTCCTTCAGCTGCGGCTGGCCCACGAACTCCGCCAGGTTGCGCGGCCGCAAGGTGGGCTCCAAGGCCACCTCCTCGGCGCCGGCTCCTGGCGACACCACCCGTTCGATCGCTTCGTCTCTCACCTCGCCCTCTCCTTACGCCCGCAGCACGCCCGCAAGCTCACGCAGTGCTGCGCGGAGCATCTCTTCCACCGGCTCGCCCTCGGGCAGCCTGCCGACGGCGTGGCGGATCTCGTCGGGCGCGTAGCCGAGCGCGCCGAGAGCCGCCCGGACCTCGCTGCGGCGGGAGGGTCCGTCGCCTGGCTGCTCGGAACCTGGCCGCTCGATGCCTGGGCGCTCGGCGCCAACCGTCCCCGCCGGCAGGTCGACCAGACCATCGGCGCCGGCGGTGTCGAGGCGGCTCTCGAGCTCAACGAGAAGCCGCGCCGCTGTCTTGCGCCCGATCCCAGGCACCATCATCAACGCGTCGAGGTCCTCGGCCGCCACGGCACGGCGAAGGTCCGCAGGAGAGTGGACCGACAACATCGCGAGCGCCACCGCGGGCCCCACGCCGTGGGCCCCGATCAGCGCCTCGAAGCAACTCCTTTCGTCACGGGACCCGAAGCCGTAGAGGACGATCGCGTCCTCCCGGACATGGGTGTGGACCCACACCCGGACCTCCGAAGCCGACTCCGCCCAACCCCCAAGCACCCTGGCGGGCGCGATCAACCGGTAGCCGACACCGCCGACCTCGACCACCACCTCGACGCACTGGTCACGGCGGAAGCTGCGCTCCACGACCGTTCCCCGCAGGGAGCCGATCATCGCGGCGCGCCCACGGCGGGGCTCGCAGCGGCTCGCAGGCGCGCGCCGCTCAAGTGGCAGATCGCCAAGGCCAGGGCGTCGGCGCGGTCGGCTGGCTGGGGAAGCTCGCTCATCGCGAGCAGCACCTGCACCATGGACTGCACCTG
>JBPCRR010000313.1:0-3779 GCA_050996645.1 Acidimicrobiales bacterium
GGGACGCGTCAGGTGGATGGTTCAGTGAAAGGCGAGGACTTCTCGTGGCCACCAGCGCGGACTTTTGCTGGCCACCAGCGGGGACCTCACCTGGCCACCAGCGAGGACTTTCTCATGGCCACGGACAATGGTGACCGATCCCGGCGAGATGTTCTCGATCCTGATCGGGATTCCCGGCGCTCGGGCCGTCGAGATGGATGATGACGACGACGACGAGGGCGTCGATCTCCGGGTGGTGATCGAGACCAGGGAGCAGCCATCGTTGTGCCCGTCGTGCGGAACCATGGGGACCGAGGTCGGTCGTGTGGTCCAGGATCTTGGCATCTCGTCGGCTGGACTCAACGCGATCAGAACCCTTTGGAGCAGGCGGGAGTTCTCGTGTTCGGATGGGTGCTCGGCTGCGCCGTGGCTCGAACAGAGCGGCGACGTCGAGGCTTTCGTCGTGCGGATCGCTCAGGCAAGGCCGATCAGGTTCAGCTGAGCCCAGTCGGGCTTGCCGTCATAGAGCAGGGAACGGACCCGGTAGTTGCGGAAGTTCGTGAACCCGAACGCGGCTCGCTTGACGCGCTTGGATCAGGTTGTTGACCGCCTCGGTGGGACCGTTGCTCACCTGGGCCGTGTGCCAGGCGGCGATCTGAAGCCGCCACCGCTTGAGGGTGCGCCCGAGGGAACGGACCTCGACGGGGTGCTCCGAGTCGACCATGTTCGCGACTGAGCTCCTCGAGCCATTGGAGGGCGATCGCGGAATCGCGATGGGCGTAGAGCTCACGGACCGCCTCTTATCGGCGTGCCAGGTCGTGGCGGCCTCGCCACGGGGATCGCCGGCGCGGAGCAGTCCGAGGAGCTTGTCCCGGCCGTGGTCGTCGATCCGCTCGTGGGCCTTGGTGAGCAGCCTTCGGCAGCGGTAGAGGGGGTCATGCTTGTGGCCCCGGTGACCAAGCGTCTCGTTCTGGACCCGACGACGACACTCGTCGAGCTTGTCGTTGGCCACCTTGACCACGTGAAAGGGATCCGCGACCTGGGTGGCGTTCGGGATCACGGCGTCGAAGACTGCGCGGTAGGGGCTGGAGAGATCGAGGGTGGCGAAGCGGACCCCGTCCAGCCACGCCCGTCCCTGTGCCAGGAGCCAGACCTTCGGATTCTCCCCCTTGCGACCGGCGACGACGTCGAGGAGCTGGCCCCGGCCGACGTCGACGATCTGGGTCGAGAAGTGCTGACGGCGATAGGGACCTTCGCGCACGAAGAGCACCTCGTCGAGCCCGAGTGCCTCCACCGTGGCGAAGCGACCGGGCAGGTCGACGAGCGCTTCGCCATAGGCGATGACGGCGTCGTTGACGGTGTGCCAGTCGCAGCCCAGCTCGACGGCCACCTCGTTCACACTGCGGGCATTGCGGCCGACCTGGCCGGTCACCCAACGAGCCGCCCGGGTGGTGATCGCCATTCTCGACGACGCGATCCGCTCGTCCTCCTCGGTCCATGAGCCCATCGAGCAGTCCACATCGGCACAGCGCCAACGGCGCTTGTGCCAGATCAGCGCCATGGGACGTCCAGCGACGGGGAGATCGACGAAGCGGACCGGGCGCTGGTCCTTCAGATGGGCGACCACACCGCACTGCGGGCAACCGGTGCGTCCTCGGCGGCACTCGACGTGGACCGCAACGACGAGATCACTCGCGTCCAGACCGATCACCTCGACATCGGGGAGGCCGACGAGGATCTCGCACATCCGGACGGGGTCGCACTCCAACGATGCCTTCAGCCGCTCCATCCGCGTCATCAGCGCAGGCTGACAGGCGACTCACCTCAACTCTGGGATCCCGATTCCCCCCGGAGATCCGAAGCGCCGCATTAGTGCATGAAGCGTTAAGCGTTACCTCAAAGAGGCTGCCCGTGGAGCAATCGAAGGTGATCGACCGGCTAAGCAGGCTTGTCGACAGCGAAATGCGGTTTAGCCCAGCACCAACAGCAGAAATGACGGAAGGCGCCTTCCAAGGCAAAGTCGAGGATGTCAGAAAGTAGTTCTGGCCGGAGTCCGAATAGGCAGTCGACGTGTCCCTTAGGTCACCAATGAAAATGTTTCCGCTGCTTCCCGCGGCAGCGGACACTCCCGTTGTTCCCTGAACTTTCAATATCACAATATTGGTCAGAGCCGAGGGCCCTAGTTGAACGCCTGTCGTCGCCCCGTCGCAGAGCAGGGCCGTGACGAGGTTTCCGTTGCCCTGACCGACGTACACACCGGTCGTGCATCCAACGGTGCGCACGCCCTCGATCCGGCTAGAGGAGTGGGGGACCGCGTTTCACGAAGCCGGCCACGTTGTAGCTGAGATCGCCATAGCCGGCTCAACACCCGATGCCGTGCATCTGAAGGACGACCAAGACGACGAGAGCCATGCGGGGCGAACCATCGGCCGATCCTTCCTGGGGGTTCGGTCCGTGCCGATGGATGGCGCTACCCCCAACCTCAATGCCGACAACGCCGCCTACGCCGCTGGGCAGGCGGCCGCGTATGGGGCCGTGCTCGCCGCTGGCCGCGTAGCGCACGACATGGCCTTCGACTGGCGTCTCGACCCGGGCGAATTCGCGTGTGAGGTTCTCGACTGGGACTCCTGCTCCTACGCAGCGGACAGCGACGAGGCGATGATTGCGGCGCTGGTAAAGGACCTAAGCCCCGGAGCGGCAGAGGCGTGGGTGCAAGACAGGTATGGGCAGGCCCAGCGGGCTGTCGCCCACTGGGATCACGTCCGAGCAGTGGCGGCGGCGCTGGTCGAACGACGCGCCCTTGACCGTGACGACATATTCGACCTGATCCCACAAGGTGTGTGGGGATCGTCGAGATGACATTCTCGGAGCTGCTGCTGTCGCCGGCTGGGGCTTGTGCGACGGACCTCGCCGGCCTTGCGGTGACAGCGCGATGACAGCGAAACCGCAACCAACCGCCCCCGGCGGCCACCAACCACGACCAACCGGTCCCGTCCGAGTCCGCAGGTCAGAGCCGTTGCGGTCGGGTGAGACCAGCCCTGACCAGCGGGCTGGGGGTTCACGCTCATAACCCGAAGGTCGTTGGTTCAAATCCAACCCCCGCCACCAACCAGTAAAGTGGTTCATCGGATTCTGAAGGGGTCTGGCAGCCTCATCGGACGACGATCGAGCCCAACACGCGCCAGTTCGGCCGGCCGGCGTAGAGCAGCGCCCGGATCCGGTAGTTCTCGAAGTTGCGGAAGCCGAAGCCGATCCGCTTGATCCTCTTGATCAGGTTGTTGAGGGCCTCGGTGGGCCCGTTGGTCACCTTGGCCAGGTGGTAGTTGCAGATCTTGTCGAACCAGGTTCGGATCGTGCGTCCGAGCTTTTGGATCTCCGGCGGCATGGCGCGTCGAAGGCAGTGGGCCTTCAGTTCTTCGAGCAACTGACGTGCTTGGTCGAGGTCGTTCGTCCGGTAGAAGTCCCGCAGGCGCTCCTTGACCCGATAAACGATGGCCACCTCGGCGCCTGGATCGCCGAGCTCGAGGAGTGACCACAGGCGCTCGGTGGCTGCGGCGCCGAGCTTCTCCTCGCCGGTCAGGAGCACGCGCCGGGCCCGGTAGAGCGGATCGTCGCGCCGACCCCGGTGCCCGGTCTGTTCGGATTGGACCCGGCGCCGGACGGCGTCGAGGCAGCGATTGGCCAGCGCGATGACGTGGAAGGGGTCGACCACCTGAGCAGCCCTGGGCAAGATCACCGAATACACCGCGGCGTAGCTGGTCGACATGTCAAGCGCAGCGAAGCGGATCCGCGCCGCCCAG
>JBPCRR010000278.1:0-3040 GCA_050996645.1 Acidimicrobiales bacterium
GCCGATAGGGTGGGTGGCAACGGCATGCGCGAACCCTAGCGCGAGGCGCCGGCCGCGGACGCGACCTCCTCACAGAGCGCCGCGGCCGCGGCCCGGGGGTCGGCGGCGGCCGTCACGGCCCGCCCGACCACCAGCAGGTCCGCTCCCGCCATCAGCGCTTCTGCGGGCGTCGCCGCCCGGGCCTGATCATCCCGTGAGCTCCCGGCGGGCCGGATGCCCGGCACCACCGTCAGCATCCGCGGAGCCAACTGCTTCACCTGGGCCACTTCGCCGGCGGCGCAGACAACCCCGGCGCAACGGGCCTCGACCGCCGCGGCCACCCGGGTGGCCACGAGGTGGTCGGGGAACCCGCTCTCGCTCGTGAGCACGGTCACCGCGAGCACCTTCGGCGGCTCGAGCCCGGCGCGCTGTGCCCCCTCCGCGAGGCCGTCCACGCCGGCTCGCAGCATCACAGGGCCCCCGGAAGCATGGATCGTCAGGTACTTGACGCCGAGGGCGCCGAGAACCTTCGAAGCCTTCCGCACGGTCGTCGGGATGTCGGCCAGTTTCAGGTCGAGGAACACCTCGAAGCCTTCGTCGATCATGGACTGCACGACCGCCGGGCCGGCGGCGCTGAACAGCTCGAGGCCGACCTTGATCACCCCGAACCACTCCCGCAGCTCATGGGCGACGCGGTGGGCAGCCACCTCGTCGTCCAGATCGAGCGCGAGGAGCAACCGGTCACGCGCGCCGCTGCCGACGGCGTCAGCTGGCATGCGCCCTTCCTATCAGCTCGGATACCGCCCCGACCCCGTGGTGGCGGCACCACCGCTCCAGGCCGTGGCGCACTCGTGCCGGCGCCCGGGGGTCGACGAAGGTTGCCGTGCCCACCTGTACTGCATGGGCGCCGGCCACCAGGAGCTCTGCTGCGTGCTCCGCGCTGGCCACGCCTCCCACGCCGACTATCGCAGCGCCGGGGTGCGCCGCGCGGCAGTCGTAGACGGCGCGCACAGCCACGGGGTGAAGCGCCGGACCAGACAGCCCGCCGCCCCCGGCGCCGAGGAGCGGACGACCCCCCGCTGGATCCAGAGCGAGGCCCATCAAGGTGTTGACCAGCGTCAAGGCCTCCGCTCCCGCATCCAGCGCAACCCCCGCTATCGCCGGCAGGTCCGTGACGTTCGGGCTGAGCTTCGCCCACAGCGGAAGACCGCTGCCTGCCAAACCGTCCACCGCCGCAGCCACCGCCGCAGCAGTCCCCGCCGGCGAGTGGGCGAACATGTTGTTGCGGTCCTCGATGTTCGGGCAGGAGATGTTGGCCTCGACCGCCACGATGGCCCGGGCCGGGCCCTCCTCTGCGAGTGCGCCGGCGAGCGTCGCTGCGGCGCGGCGGTAGTCGTCCGCTCGCCGGCCCCAGATGCTGGCCACGACGGCGGCGCCGGCCGAGGCCAGCTCCGGCAGCTCCTCGCGAAGCCACGCGGCGACGCCTCGGTTCTGGAGGCCGACGCTGTTGAGCATGCCGGCGGAGAAGGGGTGGATGCGCGGGGGCGGGTTGCCCGCCCAAGGCTCGACGGAGACGGACTTGACCACCACAGCGCCGAGCGAGCTCAGGTCGAAGTAGCAGCCGAGCTCGGCGCCGTGACCGGAGGTGCCCGAAGCGGTCATGACGGGGTTGGCGAGGCGGACCGATCCGACCTGCACGCCCATGTCGACCGCTCCCCCAGAGCGCGCGCTCCTCAGGCGCCGGCTCACGACAGGGGCAGCTGGTCGGTGGCGTGGTACTCCTGGAGGCTTCGCACTGACAGCGGCAGGCGTGCCACCTCCGCGATCCCCGCTGCAGCCGCCCGCGCCGCGGCGATCGTGGTGAGGCAACCAATGCGGTTCTGCTTCGCCGCGCGCCGGATGTGGGCGCCATCCGCGCGAGGGCCGCGACCGCGGGGGGTGTTGACGACGAGGTCGACCTTGCCGGACCGGATCAGCTCCACCGCGTCGTCACCGGGGTCCTCGTCCGGGAGGTGCCCGCCGCGATGGCCAGCACCCTCGACGTCTGCGCCGACCTTGGCGACGAGGGTGGCGACGGGCACGCCGCCGGCCTCGAGGTGCGCGGCGGTGCCGGCGGTCGCCGCCAGGCTGAAGCCGAGCTGCACGAATCGGCGGGCAACCTCGAGGCCTGCGGCCTTGTCCCGGTCGGCGAGGCTGAAGAACACCGTGCCGCCAACCGGGAGCTGGTCGCCAGCGGCTGCCTGGCTCTTGGCGAAGGCCAATCCGAACGTCGCGTCTATGCCCATCACCTCTCCGGTGCTGCGCATCTCGGGCCCGAGCAGGGTGTCAGCGTCGGGGAACCGGTCGAAGGGCAGCACCGCCTCCTTGACGCTCATGTGTCCACCGGTCACCGGCGGGCCGAGCAGTCCCTCGGCGCGAAGCTCAGCCAGCGTGGCGCCGGCCATCACCCGCGCAGCGACCTTGGCCAAAGGCACCCCGGTGGCCTTAGACACGAACGGCACGGTGCGGCTGGCGCGGGGATTGGCCTCAATCACATACACGTTTGCTTCCTGGCCGGCGAGCCCGTTGCCCTTCACCGCGAACTGCACGTTGATCGGGCCGCGCACGTCGAGCGCCGCGGCGATGGCGCGCGTGTGGTCCTCGATGACCGCGATCGTCTCCGCCCGCAGCGTCGGTGGCGGGATGACGCAAGCGCTGTCCCCGGAGTGGATCCCGGCCTCCTCGACGTGCTCCATCACCGCGCCGATCACCACCTCGCCGGCACCGTCGCGAACCGCGTCGACATCGACCTCGACGGCGTCCTCCAAGAACCGGTCGACGAGCACCGGGCGCTCCGAGGACAGGCCCCCTTCCTTGCCGAGGGATCCGAAACCGGCCATGGCGCCCATCGCGCGCCGCAGGTCCTCCTCGTCGTAGACGATCTCCATCGCCCGGCCGCCGAGCACATAGCTCGTGCGCACCAGCGCCGGGTACCCCACCCGGTCCGCGATGGCGAGCGCGGCCTCGACTGTCGCGGCGGTGCCGCCACTCGGCTGGGGTATCCCCAGCTCGGCGCAGAGGC
>JBPCRR010000358.1:0-3942 GCA_050996645.1 Acidimicrobiales bacterium
GGCGGTGAGCGCGTTGACCGCGGCGGGGGTCAGCGACGCCATCCTCGCCCACAGCGGCAGCCACCCCATCGAGTAGTGCGAGGCCGGGCGAAGCCGCCGGCGGTAGTGGTGGTGGAGGAACTCCGACTTGTAGGCCGCCACGTCCACGTCCACCGGGCAGTCGCCGGCGCACCCTTTGCACGACAGGCAGAGGTCGAGGGCGTCGCGGACCTCGGTCGAACGCCAGCCGCCGCTGATGACCTCGCCTTCGAGCATCTCGGCGAGCAGGTGGGCACGGCCCCTCGTGGAGTGCTCCTCCTCGCCCGTCACCCTGTAGCTCGGGCACATCACCCCGCCCCGCTCGGAGCGACACTTGCCCACGCCGACGCAGCGCTGAACTGCGTCGGCCAGGGCGCCGCCGTCGTGAGAGAGCGCGAAGGTGGTCGTCACATCGATGAGGCGCCGGCGAGGGTCCACTCGAAGCTCCGAGTCGAGGGGGGCCGCTCCGACGATGACGCCGGGGTTCATCTTCGCGTCGGGGTCCCAGATCTGCTTGAAGCGCGCAAAGAGCTGGAGGACCTCGGGGGGGTACATCCGTGGGAGGAGCTCGCTGCGCGCCCGACCGTCACCGTGCTCGCCCGACAGCGAGCCGCCGTGGTCCACCACCAGGTCTGCGGCGGCCTCCACGAACCGGCGGAAGCGCGCAACGCCTTCCAGGGTCTTGAAGTCGAAGTCCACCCGGACGTGCACGCAACCGTCGCCGAAGTGGCCGTAGCTCACCCCGCGCAAGCCGTGCTCGGCGCGCAGAGCCCGAAAGGCGCGCAGGTAGCCACCGAGACGCTCGGGCGCGACCGCCGCGTCCTCCCACCCGGGGTAAGCAGCCGAGCCGTCGGGAAGCCGCGTGGCCAGCCCAGCGCCCTCCTCACGGATTCGCCACAGGGCGCTTTGAGCGTCGGGGTCGTCGACCACGGTGGAGCCGCGGTGACCCCGCAGGCCCTCGAGCGCGGCAGCGACTTCACGGGCTCGTGACAAGGCCTGGGCGGGCTCGTCCCCCGCCGTCTCGACGAACAGCCAGCCACCTCCCGGCGGTAGCTGGTCGTACGTGGCCGGCGCATGACGGGCGCTGACGTAGGCGTCGACGAGCTCGCGGTCGATTCCCTCGACGGCATGTGGCGCCAGGGACAGCAGCGCGGGCACCGCATCGGCGCCAGCCGCGTCGTCGTCGAAGCCGGCGACCACCAGCGCCCGGGCCGCCGGGCGCGGCACCAAGCGGAGGGTGGCCGTGAGGACCGTGACGCAGGTGCCCTCGGTTCCCACCAGCGCGCCGGCGAGGTTGAAGCCGCGCTCGGCCAGCAGCTCGTCGAGGGCGTAGCCCGACACCCGTCGGGGCAGTGCCGGCATCGCACTCCTGATGAGCTCTGCGCTGCCGGAAACCAGATCCCTCAGCTGGTCACCGATCCGGGTGGCGATCGCCTCGTCGGCGGCGTCGACAGCGGTGATAGAGCCCCGCCCGACTCTCAGGCGGGCGCCGTCGTAGAGCAGAACTTCGAGAGCTTCCACGTTGTCTGCCGTCTTGCCGAACGCCACCGAGTGCGCTCCGCAGGCGTTGTTGCCGATCATCCCGCCGATCGTGCAGCGGCTGTGAGTCGAAGGATCGGGGGCGAACATCAAGCCGTGCTCCGAGGCGGCCGAATTGAGGTCGTCGAGCACCACTCCCGGGCCGACCTTGGCCAAGCGGCGCTCGGCGTCAATCCAGTGCACCCGGCGAAGGTGGCGCGAGGTGTCGATCACCACCCCCGGGCCGGTCGCGTTGCCGGCGATGCTGGTCCCGGCCCCCCGCAGGACTATCGCCATGTCCGCCTTCCGGCACGCGGCCACGGCTGCCACCAGGTCCTCCTCGTCCACCGGGGTGATGACCGCCGCAGGGACGTTGCGGTAGTTGGACGCGTCGGTCGCGTACAGCGCCTTGGCCGTGGCGCCGCAGTCCACCCTGCCGCGCACCCCCGGCTGCAGGGTTGCCTCCAGGTCCACCTACGTCTCCCAGAAGGCCCGGTAGCCGGGGGCGACCAGTGGCCAGGGCCGCTGTCGGTGCACGACCTCTGCCAATCCAAGCGCGAGGCCATCACCGAAGCGGGGAGCGACTATCTGCAGTCCGAACGGCACTCCCGCCTCGTCTCGCCCGAGCGGGACGCTGACGGCCGGATGGCCTGTGAAGTTCAAGTCGTTGGTGTTGACCGCCACGAACGGGTCGTCGCTCACGCTCCCCGCGGCGGTGGGCAACGGCCCCTCTGGCGGCCAACTGGCCACGTTGAGGGTCGGGACGACGAGCACTCGGTCGGATCCGAGAAGGTCGTCGAAGCGCGCAGCGATCTCGTGGCGCCGGCGCTGCGCCGCGATGTAGGCGCCGGCGGAGACCTGCGCGCCGAAGTCCAGCAGCACCCGCAGGGATGCCTCCATCTCGCCCCACCGTTGCCGGTCGCCGTCCAGGCTCTGGGCGAGCTCGGCGGAGCTCATCTCGAACCACGACATCGCGACCGAGGAGTCCGATGGCGCCTGGACCCGCTCGACGGCCAGCCCGGTGCGGGCGAGGACGTCCAACGCCTCCTCGAACGACGCCTCGATCGCTGGATCGAGTCCCCCCCGGAAGCTGCGACAGGCCAGCACCCCGGAAGGCCGCACCGGGTCGAGCTGGATCCCGGCTCGGGGTAGGGAAAGGAAGTCGCCGCGAGCAGGGCCGAGGGTCACCGAGGCCTCCGTGACCACGTCGGCGACCGAGGTACCGGCCACCCCCTGGGTAGAGAAGTGGATCCACCGCGGCAGCACGTTGCGTCCGATGGCCCCCATCGTCGGCTTGTAGCCGACCAGCCCGCAGGCGCTGGCGGGAATCCTGACCGAGCCGCCGCCGTCGGAGGCCGTGGCAAGCGGCACCAGGCCTGCGGCCAGGGCCGCGGCAGAGCCGCCGCTGGACCCGCCCGGGGATCGCTCGCGGTTCCAGGGGTTGCGCGTAGGGCCGAACAGCGTGTTCGTGGTGAACGCCGCGTGCCCGAACGCCGGGGTGTTGGTGCGGCCGACGACTATGGCCCCGGCGGCTCTTAGGCGGGCGACCACCACATCGTCGACCACGTCGGGGGCAGCCTTGGCGAAGAGCGCCGAGCCCATCGTGGTCACCATCCCCTTGCAGCGGGCCATGTCCTTGACCAACAGCGGAAGTCCCGCGAGCGCGCCGCTGCGCGGCGAGTGGCGGGCCTCTTCGAGCGCCTCGTCGTCCCGGCGGCCGACCACCGCGTTGAGATCCTGGTGGCTGGCGTCGATCCGCCGAAGGCTCTCGGCCACCAAGTCGACCGGGTCGATCTCGCCGCGCCGCACGGCGGCGGCCAACTCGGCAAGCATGGCTGGCAAATGTAGTGCCGATTCGAAGATGCGCCACACTGGAACCGATGCCCGTGCCCGAACCCACCCCAGCACGCCACCGGCCGCTGTCGCACGCAGCCGCGGCGCGGGTGCTCGCCGAGCGCGACCCGGTTTTCGCCGGCCTGGTGGCGGCTGCCGGGCCCCCTCGGCTGCGCCCACCCCAGGACACCCACTTCGCGGCCTTGGTCCGCTCCATCCTCTACCAGCAGCTGGCGGGCGCTGCGGCGGCGGCCATACATGGCCGGTTGGTCGCCGGCTTGGACGGGGTGGTCGAACCCGTGCGGGTCTTGTCCCTTCCAGAGGAGACCCTGCGAGGAGTCGGTCTCTCGGGAAACAAGGCGGCTTCCATCCGTGACCTGGCCTCCAAGGTCGCCGACGGAACGGTGGTGCTCGACCCCCGCGGGCTGAGCCGGGAGGCCGACGAGGAGGTGATCGCCCGGCTGTCGGCGGTGCGCGGGATCGGGAGGTGGACGGCAGAGATGTTCCTGATCTTCCAGCTACGCCGCTTGGACGTGTGGCCCACGGGAGACCTCGGCGTGCGCCGCGGCTTCG